>JBJMUK010000253.1:0-11267 GCA_045811225.1 Sphingomicrobium sp.
AGACGGAAAACCAGGGCCTCAAGCGGGCTTACACGCTGACGATCGAAGCCAAGGAAATCGAGGCGCGCATCGAACAGGAAGTGCGCCGGCTGGCGCCGCAGGTGCGCATGCCAGGCTTCCGGCCGGGCAAGGTGCCCGCGAACCTCATCAAGAAGATGCATGGCGACTCGCTGCAGTCCGAAGCGCTCAACAGCGCTGTTCAGGAAGGCGTGCAGAAGCTTTTGACCGAGCAGAAGGTGCGCCCCGCGCTCCAGCCGCAGGTTGAACTGGCCGACGGTTATGCTCCCGGCAAGGACGCAGAGGTCAAGGTCAGCCTGGAAGCGCTGCCCGACGTGCCTGCGCCCGTGATTGAAGGCCTGAAGCTTGAGCGCCTGACCGTCGAGCCCGACGAGAGCCAAGTCGACGAGCAGCTGAAGCGCCTGGCCAGCTCCAACAAGGCTTGGACCGACGCTCCCAAGGGGCACAAGGCGGCCACGGGCGACCTCGTGGTGATGGACTTCGTTGGCACGGTCGATGGCGAGAAGTTCGAAGGCGGTTCGGGCGAAGGCATGCAGGTGGAGCTCGGCTCCGGCCAGCTGATCCCGGGGTTCGAAGAGGGTCTCGAAGGCGTGAAGGTCGGCGAAAGCCGTGACGTCGCAGTGACTTTCCCGGAGGAATATCATTCGGAGAAGGTCAAGGGTAAGCCCGCCAACTTCGCGATCAAGGTCACGGCCGTGAAGGTCGCTGGCGAAAACAAGGTCGACGAGGAGTTCGCCAAGAACCTCGGTCTCGAAAGCCTCGACAAGCTGCGCGAGATCCTGCGTGATCAGCAGACCCAGGAACTGAACGGCCTCACTCGCACGCACATGAAGCGGCGTCTGCTCGATCAGCTGGCGGCAAGCCACTCGTTCCCGGTTCCGGAATCGATGGTCGAAGCCGAATTCGGGAATATCATGCAGCAGCTGCAGCATGAAGCGAGCCACGAGGAAGATCCGGAAGCGGCTCGCGCCGAGCTGGAAAAGGATGCGGGCGAATATCGCACCATCGCCGAGCGGCGCGTGCGCCTCGGCCTCCTGCTGTCAGAAATCGGTGCGGCCAACGGCGTCGACATTACGCAGCAGGAAATGAGCCGGCTCATCATGCAGGCCGCCTCCCAGTATCAGCCGAAAGACCGTGAGCGATTCATCGAATATGTCCAGAAGGACCCGATGGCTGCCGCACAGCTCCGTGCTCCGCTGTACGAAGACAAGGTCGTCGATTTCCTCTTCTCGAAGGCGGAAATCACCGATCGGGCAGCGAGCCGCGCCGAGCTGGAAGCGGACCTCGAGAGCGAGGAAGGCCATGTGCACGGCCCCGGCTGCGGCCACGACCATGCGCACGACGCCAAGCCGGCAAAGGCCGCCAAGAGCAAGAAGGCCAAGGCCGACGCACCTGCTGAAGCTGCTCCTGCAGAAGCAAAGACCAAGCCAGCTCCGAAGAAAGTCAAGTTGACCGAGGAAGCGACCGCCGAGCCGAAGCCCGCCAAGCCGCTGAAGAGCGAACCGGCGAACAAGGCCCAGGCCAAGGAAGCCGGAGAAAAGAAGGCTCCGGCCAAGAAGGCTGCCGCAAAGAAATAATCCTCATTCCCGTCAAGGCGCGAACCCAGTAGATCGCTACTGGGTCCCCGTTCCCACGGGGACGACAATGGGGGCTCATGACGAACGATCAGCCGCGCATCGCCGTGCTTCTTCCTTGCTACAACGAGGAGGCGGCGATCGCTGCAACCGTGGCCGGGTTCCGCACAGCGCTGCCGGATGCGTCCATCTACGTCTACGATAACAACAGTCGTGACGGCACCGTTGCTGCAGCGACGGCCGCTGGCACCATCGTCAGGACGGAAAAGCAACAGGGCAAGGGCAACGTCGTGCGCCGGATGTTCGCCGACGTTGATGCCGACGTCTATGTCATGGCGGACGGCGACCTCACTTACGATCCGCGCGCAGCTCCCGCCATGGTCGACCTGCTGCTGGCCGAGCAGCTGGACATGGTCGTGGGCACGCGCCGGCACGAGGAGAAAGATGCCTATCGCGGCGGCCATGTGCTCGGAAACCGGCTGTTTACGGGCATTCTGTCTCGCCTGTTCGGGCGCAGCTTCTCAGACATTTTTTCCGGTTACCGTGTCTTTTCCCGCCGTTTCGTGAAGAGCTTCCCGGTGCTGTCATCGGGGTTTGAAATCGAAACGGAAATGAGCGTCCATGCGCTCGAACTGCGGATGCCGGTCGGCGAAGTCGAAACCGCCTACGGCGCCAGGCCTGAGGGGTCGGCGTCGAAGCTTTCGACGTACCGCGACGGCTGGCGGATCATGAAAACGATTGTCACCCTGTATCGGATCGAGCGGCCCGTGCTGTTCTTCGGAAGCATCGGCGTGTGGCTTGTTGTCGCAGCACTTATCCTGTCGATCCCGCTGGTCCGCACCTATCTCGACACTGGTCTCGTGCCGCGTTTCCCGACCGCGATCCTGATCACCGGTATGATCATCATCTCAACTTTGTGCGTCTTCGCTGGGCTTATCCTGGACACCGTGACTCGCGGCCGGCGCGAGATGCGGCGTCTCGCTTATCTGTCGCTGCCCGCTCCCGGCGCTTGAACTCCTGGCCCATCCGCCCGATGTAGGCTGCGCAATTCAACAAGGATCCGCAACTTGATCATGGACCACCAGGATATCGTCTCCCAGCTCGTTCCGATCGTCATCGAGCAGTCGAACCGCGGCGAACGCAGCTTCGACATTTATTCGCGCCTGCTGCGTGAGCGGATCATCTTCGTAACCGGCGCGGTCGAGGACCATATGGCCTCGCTGATCACTGCCCAGCTGCTCTTCCTCGAGTCCGAGAACCCGAAGAAGGACGTCTTCATGTACATCAACTCGCCCGGCGGCGTGGTCACCGCCGGTCTCGCAATCCATGATACCATGCAATATATCCGCCCGCGTGTCGGGACGGTCTGCATCGGTCAGGCGGCGTCGATGGGAAGCTTTCTGCTTGCGGCAGGCGAGCCGGGAATGCGCGTGGCCCTGACCAATAGCCGGATCATGGTCCACCAGCCTTCGGGCGGCGCCCAAGGCATGGCCGCGGACATCGAGATCCAGGCGCGCGAGATCCTGCGCATGCGCACCCGCCTTAATTCGCTCTATGCGAAGTACACGGGCAAGACGATCGAAGAGATCGAACGCGCGATGGACCGCGACACCTTCATGGAAGCCGATGAGGCCAAGGTTTTCGGACTGATCGACGAAGTGTTCGACAAGCGGCCCGACGCCGGCGAAGGTGACACCACCGGAGCATCGGACGTAACGCCTGCCTAAACTTGCAGTGGAGTCGGGGTACTACTTGTTCCCCGACTTCCCTTTCTTCGAGCCGCCGGCATTGCCGCTGCCGCCCTTGCCGCCGCCACCGCGTCCTCCTTGGGCGCCTGCGTCGCCGCCCTTGTTCGATACGCCGCCCGGGTTCCCGCCTGCCGACTTCTGCGCCATGTCCTTACTCCTGATGGACGGGCTTAACCGGCGGACCGGCTGAGCAGTTCCTTACTTGCGCTTGGCGAAAAGACTGTCATGGATCAGTCGCATTCCGAGTGACACAGGGGTCAAGATTTGTTCGGGTTCTTCCAGCGCCTGCTGCCGAAAACAGGCGACTTTTTTGGCATGTTCGAGGCCCATTCCGCCACTTTGGTGGCTGCTGCGGATGCGATGCACAAGCTAATGGACGGCGGTTCCGGGCAAAAGGATCATATCGCCGAGATCGACCGCCGCGAGCATGAGGCCGACGAGGTCATTCGGCAGGTGCTGACGTCCGTCCGCCGGACCTTCCTGACCCCGTTCGACCGTGGCGCAATCACCAGCCTGATCGGTGCCATGGATGACGCGATTGACGAGATGCAATCGGCGGCCAGGGCAGTCGATCTTTACGAACTCACGAGCTTCGAGCCATGCATGCAGCAGATGACGAAGATGATCGTCGAGCAGGCCGCGGCAACCTCCGAAGCCATTCCCCTTCTTCGGGACGTGGGCCGGAACGGCGCCCGCATTCATAAGCTCACGGAAACCATCGTCAGACTCGAAGGAGATGCCGACGATGCCCACGCGACGGGGCTTAAAAAGGCATTCCAAGAGCATAGCGAAAGCAATGTGATGCAGTTCATCGTTGCTCGCGAAATCTACAAGCATCTGGAACGGATCACCGACGCCTTCGAGGATGTGGCGAACGAGATCGACGGCATCGTCGTCGACCACGCCTAAGCAATGCACCAGCTTGCCCTCCCGCTTCTGATCGCGCTGATCGCGGTCGCCCTTGCGTTCGATTTTTTGAATGGGCTTCACGATGCGGCGAATTCGATCGCGACTGTCGTTGCAACACGGGTCCTGAGCCCGGTCGCGGCGGTGGCCTTCGCTGCCTTTTTCAACTTCGCCGCTTACTTCCTCTCACTGGCGGTGCCGGAACTGCACAAGGTTGCCGACACGATTGGTAAGGGCCTGATCGACAAGGATCTTGTCACCCCCGCGGTCGTGTTCGGCGCGCTGGTCGGGGCGATGTTCTGGAATGTCGTCACATGGTTGAAGGGGATCCCGTCCTCATCCAGCCACGCGCTCGTCGGCGGTCTGATCGGAGCGGGCGTGGCGCATGCCGGCCTTACAGGCGTGCAATGGACGGGGCTCAACAAGACCCTCATCGCCATCGTTTTGTCGCCGACCCTGGGCCTCTTGCTGACAATGGCGATTATGCTGGTGACCAGCTGGCTGGGCGTTCGAGCAAGTGCTCGCGGCGCCGAGCGCACCTTCCGGGCGCTGCACCTGGTATCCGCCGGCATGTATTCCCTCGGGCATGGCCTGAACGACGCCCAGAAGACGATGGGCATCATCACGGTGCTGCTCTACTCGACGGGGTATCTGCACGGGGACTTCCAGGTTCCGCACTGGGTCGCGATCAGCTGCTACATTGCGATTGGGCTGGGCACGCTATCCGGCGGCTGGAAGATCATCGAGACGATGGGCACTCGAATCACCAAGCTCTCTCAGCATCAGGGCTTCAGCGCCTCTACGGCAGGGTCCGTCATGTTGTTCACCGCGTCCTGGCTCGGCATTCCGGTATCGACCACGCACACCATCACCGGTTGCGTGATTGGGGCAGGGGCTGCTCGCCGCGCTTCTGCGGTGCGCTGGGGCGTCGCTTCCAACGTGGTCGTAGCCTGGCTCATCACCATTCCTGCGTCTGCAACAGTCGGCGCATTGTTCTACCTGCTCGTCAGCTTGTTCTAGGACAGCTTCGTTCCCTACTTGTTCCGGTAGAACAAATCATGTACTCGCAGCAAATCACGGGGCGGGGCTCGGCCGCCCGTTGACTGGGAGATCAAGGTCATGGCAGCGCAGCTCAAGGTCATCGGAAGCGGAATGGATAGCCCCTCAATGGACAGGCAAAAGGCGCTTGAAGCAGCGCTGGCGCAAATCGATCGTGCGTTCGGCAAGGGCTCGGCAATGAAGCTGGGCAGCCGAGAGAAGATGGAGGTGGAGACCGTTTCCACCGGGTCGCTCGGGCTCGACATTGCGCTTGGCGTCGGCGGACTTCCGCGCGGCCGCATTATCGAGATTTACGGGCCCGAAAGCTCCGGCAAGACCACGCTTGCGCTGCATGCGATTGCCGAATCTCAGAAGATCGGCGGAACCGCTGCGTTCGTCGATGCGGAGCATGCGCTCGACCCGGTCTACGCCAAGAAGCTTGGTGTCGACATCGACGAGCTGATCGTTTCGCAGCCGGATACCGGCGAGCAGGCGCTGGAGATTGTGGACACCCTCGTCCGGTCCAACGCGATTGACGTGCTGGTGGTGGACTCGGTCGCTGCTCTGGTGCCGAGGGCCGAGATCGAAGGCGAGATGGGCGACAGTCACGTCGGCCTTCAGGCGCGACTGATGAGCCAGGCGCTGCGCAAGCTGACGGGTTCGATCAGCCGTTCGCGTTGCACGGTCATCTTCATCAACCAGGTCCGCATGAAGATCGGGGTCATGTACGGCAATCCAGAGACGACGACGGGCGGTAACGCGCTGAAGTTCTACGCGTCCGTTCGCCTCGACATCCGCCGCACGGGGCAGATCAAGGATCGCGACGATATCGTTGGCAACACCACTCGCGTGAAGGTCGTGAAGAACAAGGTCGCCCCGCCGTTCAAGCAGGTCGAATTCGACATCATGTATGGTGAGGGCGTGTCCAAGGTTGGCGAAATCCTCGATCTCGGCGTGAAGGCGGGGATCGTCGAGAAGTCGGGTGCCTGGTTCAGCTATGACTCGATCCGCATCGGGCAGGGCCGTGAGAACTCGAAGGTCTATTTGAAGGAAAATCCGGAGATTGCGCAGCGCATTGAAAATGCCGTGCGCGGACGGACGGACGAAGTTGGCGAGGCGCTGATGGTCGGCCCCGGCGCCGAGGACGACGTGGAAGCTTGAACGAACGCGGCGGGCGCTTAGGCGTCCGCCGACTGTTCGGGATCAATGCGGGCGAACAGCCGCTTAGGCTCGGTCAGCAGCACGATTACGAACGCAGCCGTGGCGCAGACGGCCACGCCGAACAGGAACGGTCCGGGCGTACCATCGAATGCCTGTCCGATCAGGAAGCCGGCAATCGCCGCACCGAAAGTGCCCACAACGCCCTGAACGGAGGAAGCCGTGCCGGCGATTGGGCCCATATGTTCCATCGCCAGGGTCCCCAGGTTCGACGAGGTAAAGGCGAAGCAGGCCATCGCCAGACCCTGGAAGATGATGAAAACGGCCAGGCTCTCGTGGCCGCTCATGACGATCAGGGCGTGCACGATCGTTACGAACGCGAAGGCTGCGGCGCCGCCGTGACCAACGCGCCGAAGCCCGTAACGGCCAACGATGCGCGAGTTTGCCCACGACGCCAGCGCCATCGGTGCTGCGACTGCGGCGAAGACAAGCCCGATGATCTCTCCCGCATGGAATGAGTCGAATACGATCTGCTGGACCGATGCGATATAGGCCATCAGCGTCCCCTGCGTGATCGTAAGGGCGAGGGTATAGCCGCGTGACTGCGGTTCCTTCATCGTCTCCCAAGCGGCAGAAGCCATCTCCCGCCATTGCAGGCTCCGGCGATAATCCGGGTGCAGCGTTTCCGGCAGGCGAAGCGCGGACCAAACCAACATCAGCAAGGCGTAGGCCGCCAGAACAACGAAAATGGCCCGCCATGGCGCGACCAGGAGGATGGCCTGCCCGATGTTGGGCGCCAGCACCGGCACCAGCATGAACGTCATGAACACCAGGCTCATCACGCGGGCCATTGCTTCGCGTTCGAACAGGTCCCGGACCATCGCAACAACCAACACGCGCGTTGTTGCCGCAGCCGCGCCCTGCAGGGCGCGGGCAGCAATCAGTAGCGTGAAGCTGGCGGCAATGCCGCAGAGGAGTGCGAAGGCGCCGTAAAGAACCAGTCCGGCGGCCAGGATCGGTTTCCGGCCGAACCGGTCCGCCAATGGCCCCCAGACCAGCTGCGTGGATCCAAACCCGATGAAGTAAGCGATGACCACCAGCTGCCGCTGATTACCGTCGGCCGCGCCAAGGTCACCGCCGATCTGGGGAAGGGCGGGGATCATAGAATCGATGGCAAGCGCATTGAGCGCCATCAGCCCCGCCAGCATGAAGGTCATTTCTCGGCTGCCGGGCCGCTTGCGCGCGCCAAGCTGGTGAACTGCGGATTCGAACATTTGGGCCTGCTGGAGGAATGGGTTGCCAAGCGCAACTCACCAGCACGCCCAAAAGGTTCAGGTCTCCGGTGGAGGAGGAGGCCGATGCGATGGAGCGTGCGGCGGCTCGATGTCTGCCGGCTGCTCGGGATCGAGCGCGCCTTCCCAACGGGCCACCACGCTCGACGCCACCGCATTGCCGACCACGTTCGTGGCGGACCGGCCCATGTCGAGGAAATGATCGACCGCTAGGATCAGCAGCAGTCCGGCCTCGGGGATCTGGAACATGGACAAGGTGGCGGAAATGACCACCAGGCTTGCGCGCGGAACCCCGGCCATGCCCTTCGATGTGATCATCAGGACCAGCAGCATAGTGATCTCCTGACCAAGGCTGAGGTCGATCCCGTATGCCTGGGCAATGAAGATTGACGCGAACGTCATGTACATCATCGAACCGTCGAGATTGAACGAGTAGCCGAGGGGCAGGACGAAGCTTGCAATGCGGGGCGGCACCCCGAACCGATCGAGCGCTTCCAGTGTGCGAGGGTACGCCGCTTCGCTCGACGCGGTGGAAAAGGCGAGCACGATTGGGTCGCGGACGTAGCGGACGAGGTGCCGGGTCCTGCTTCCCACGATCAGGAAGCAGGCGCCGATGAGCGTTGCCCACAGGATCGCCAGCCCAAGGTAGAAGCTGCCCACGAACTTGCCGAAGGTGAAGATGATCTCTGGTCCCTGCTCAGCGATTGAGCTGGCAACGGCCGTGAAGACCGCGAATGGGGCGCAGCGCATCACATAATCCGTCACCTGGAGCATGACCGAGACAAGTGACTCGACGCCGCGGACGATCGGTCTTCCCTTCTCGCCGATCGCGGTCAGTGCGACCCCGAAGAAGATTGAGAAGATGACGATGGGCAGGATCTCATTCGTGCTCATCGCTTCGACAATCGACGCGGGCACCAGATGCGTGACGAAGTCCTTGAGGTTGAAGGCCGCGGTTTCGACGCCGCTTGCTGCAGTGACCGCCGGCAACGGCAGGTTCAGCCCGACACCCGGCTGCAGCAGGTTGACGAGGATGAGGCCGAGAGTCAGCGACACCAAACTTGCAAGGATGAACCAGGCCAGCGATCGCATCCCAACGCGTCCAAGCGCAGCAACGTCCCCCATGTGCGCGATGCCTGCGACGAGGGTCGAGAAGACCAAAGGCGCGATGATCATCTTGATGAGGCGCAGGAAAAGCGCGGTGACGATACTGAGATGTTCGGCGATGTTCTTCAGGCGAGCGGCCGATCCCGCGGTTCCGTCATCGACCGTCGCGTTGATGACCCATCCGGCGATGACGCCCAGGACTAGTGCCAGCAGGATGTAACGAGTCAGCTTCTTCGCCAAAATGGCTCTCCTGAGAGTGTGGCGCGACACAAGCTGCTGGAGTGGGCGGCGTCAAGCTTCACAGAGGCTGGATGCGCCACTAGGTCTCGGTCGATGGATTTCCTCGATCACCTTCCTCAGCGGTACCGCGTCATCCTCTGCGATATCTGGGGCTGCGTTCATAACGGGGTCGAACTCTATCCGGGCGTGCCCGAGCGGCTACGTGGATGGCGGGAGGAGGGCCGGTGTGTGGTCCTGATCACCAACGCCCCGCGCACCGCCGCTTTCGTGGAGCGGCAGCTGGCAGCGATTGGCCTGCCGGGCGATACGTGGGACGCCATCACCGCGAGCGGGGAGGCGGGGGCCACTGCCCTGGCGTCCCTTGGGGAGCCGGTTGGTTTTCTTGGCACGGAGGTCGACCGCGGCGTGCTGGAAGACAGTGGTGTGCGCATCACGAGCAGAGAAGACTTCCGGCACCTAGGCTGCACCGGCCTCGATCCCTCCCGCCCAGAGGTTGAGGATTACGCCGATGATTTTCGTCGCTGGGCGGATCGCGGCGTGGTGATGCATTGCCTCAACCCGGATCGCGTCGTCGTCCGCGGGCACAAGCTGGACCTCTGCGCCGGTTCACTTGCCGATGCATACGGTGCCGTCGGCGGACGAGTTGAATGGTACGGCAAGCCATTCCCGGCGATTTATGAACATGCGCTTCGCCTCGGCGGCAATCCGCCGAAGGAACAGGTCCTGACGATCGGCGACGGGTTGCAAACCGACGTGATCGGCGCCGCGCGCAATGGCTTCGACTGTGTCTTCGTTTCCGGCGGCATTCACGGCGGGGATGACTTCCCGGCCGACTTCGCCAATTCCCAGCAACTGGGTAGCTGGCGCCCGGTTGCTGTCGTGCCCACGCTGGGGACGGCTCGCTGAAGACGCCGCCCCCAGGGCCCCACCTCAAGCTGGCTCGGGCATCCGCTGTTGAACCACCTTTTCCGCCAGGCTGCCGTTGAGCTCTGCAAGATGATCGAATGAAGCTTCGTAGCTTGCGAGCCCCTGGCTTTGCGAGCGTAGCTCCGCTTCCAGTCCGGGCAGTTCCGCTTCCGGGATCAAGGCGTCGATACGGTCCCATCCCGTCCAGCCGTCGCGCGGGCCGAGCCCAAGCATCTGGCCGCGCCGGCTGGCGATAGCCGAACTGATCCGGCTGCTGGAGCTGGAAGGACAGACGACCGTCAGCCGGTGCACCGGTTCCAGCATGTGCGACCCGGCAGCGGCCAACGCTTCCTGCATTGCAATCCGCCCGGCCATCCGAAATGCGAGTTCGGAGCTGTCGACGCTGTGATAGCTCCCGTCCGTAAGGGTCACGGCTACGTCCACGACCGGACAGCCCATCGGTCCTTTCTGCATCGCTTCACGCACGCCCTGTTCCACGGCCGGGATCCACTGACGCGGAACTGCGCCGCCGGTCACTCGCTCAGCGAACTGGAAGCCGCCGCCGCGGGGCAGCGGCTTCACTTCGATGACCACGTCGCCAAACTGGCCGTGACCGCCGGACTGCTTCTTATGGCGGCCTTTCTGCGTGACGGAGCGGCGGATGGACTCGCGATAGCCGATCGTCGGCGCGTGGCTCTTCACCTCGACCCCGTAGCGGCGCTTCAGGCGAGCGATCACCGTGTTCAGATGCTCGTCATTGACCCCGCGCAGCCGCATCTCGTGACTGGACTCGTCATGGTCGAGCACCAGTGCTCCATCTTCCTCCAGCAGGCGCTGAAGGGCGCTTGAGAGTCGAACGTCGTCCTTTCGGTCGGCGGGCTCGATGGCGAAAGCGCAATTGCGTGCGGGGTAATCGGCTTCGAGCGGCGGAGGGAGGGCTCCGGAACCCAGCCACTGCCCGGATTTGACGCTGTCTGCTTTCGCAATGGCGACGATGTCGCCAGGTTGGCCCTCGTGCACTTTCTGCGTCTTCTCGCCCTGCACGCGAAACAAGGCTCCTAGCCGTGCCGTCATGCCGTCGGAGGATTTAACCTCCGACCCCTCGGCAATCCGCCCTCCCAGCGTTCTGGCGAAAGCGAGCCGGCCGACCGATCCACCATGCGAAATCTTGAAGACGTGAAGCGCGGGGTCGGTCACGCCAAGGCGGCCAGCCGTTGCATCCGGCCCTGGCGCCTCGTGGCGCAGAGCCTTCAGGAGGCGTCGGACGCCCCACGAACTTG
>JBJMUK010000254.1:0-5932 GCA_045811225.1 Sphingomicrobium sp.
GCCGCACAATCGGTTGAGAGTCACGCCGCCAGAACTGTCGGGCAGGCCCGCGAGCAGCCCGGCCATCCGCGCTAGATTTCGGTTGTCCTCGCCGGCCTGATTGGCACAGCCGAGGATCACATCGTCTAGCTCCGACCAATCAACGTCGAAATTGCGGTCTATGAGCGCCTTGATCGGGATCGCCGCCAGATCGTCGGCGCGGACCGAGGAGAGCGCGCCGCCATAGCGGCCAATGGGCGTGCGAACATAGTCGCAAATATAAGCTTCGGTCATGTGGGTCAGAGAACTCCGCGGCGCATCTGGTCGAGCTCGATGCTCTCGAACAACGCCTTGAAATTGCCCTCGCCGAAGCCCTCGTTTCCCTTGCGCTGGATGATCTCGAAGAAGATCGGTCCAATCACATTCTGGGTAAATATCTGCAGCAGCAGGCCCTGACCCTCGGTCGGGGCGCCATCCATCAGGATGCGCCGCTTCTCAAGCTCGGGGATGCTTTCCTCATGGCCTTTGATGCGCTCGGGCAGCATCTCGTAATAAGTGTCCGGCGTATCCTGGAAGGGAATGCCACGGCTACGGATGATGTCGACGGCTTGGTAGATATCGGACGTGCCCAGCGCGATGTGCTGGATGCCCTCGCCCTTATATTCGCGCAGGAACTCCTCGATCTGGCTCTTGTCGTCCTGGCTCTCGTTGAGCGGGATGCGGATCTTGCCGCAGGGGCTGGTCATCGCCTTCGAGAAGAGGCCGGTCTGCTTGCCCTCGATGTCAAAGTAACGGATTTCGCGGAAGTTGAAGAGCCGCTCATAGAAGTCCGCCCAGACGCTCATCCGGCCGCGATTCACGTTGTGCGTCAGGTGGTCGATGTAGGTAAGCTTCGAGTCGGCGTCCGCCATCCGCTGTTGCCAATCTGGATGGAAATCGAAATCGACCTCATAGATCGAGCCCGCTTCGCCGTAGCGATCGACAAAGAAGAGGCGTGAGCCGCCGATTCCTTCGATTGCGGGGATGTCCAGCTCGCCGTCGCCCTTGCAAACCTCAATGTTGGTAGCGCCGAGTTTGAGGGCGCGCTCATGCGCAGACTTTGCATCCTTGACGCGGAACGCCATGGCGCACGCGCTCGGGCCGTGAGCCTTGGCATATTCCTCCGCATAGCTGCCGGGCTCGGCATTGATGACGAAGTTGCAGTCGGCCTGCTTGTGCAGCGTGACATTCTTGCTCTTGTGCCGAGCGACTTCGGGGAAGCCCATCTTCGTGAAGAGCGAGCGCAGCAGCTCGATATCGGGCGCGGTATATTCGACGAACTCGAAGCCGTCGGTGCCCATCGGGTTTTCGAGTCCCAAGGGCCCCTTTTCAGCGACTTGCGTAGCCATGTCAGTCTCCTTTGCGGCCCAACTGCGCTTGGAACAGCCGCATTTCAAGGCAGGCTGGCTGGAAGTATCATGGGCGCGATGTGGGTTAGGAGATCGGGCGGTGAATGCACCTGAAGGTTGGACGCTGGAAACGGGCGGAAAGGCATTGCTCAAAACGGTCAAGTTCACCGACTTCAGCGAGGCCTTCGCCTTCTTGGTACGGGTGGCCCTGCACGCGGAGAAGGTGGATCACCACCCGGAATTCACCAATGTCTGGAACCGCATCGACTTTCGATTGACCACTCATGACGCCGGCGAGGTGACCGACCGAGACGTAGAGCTGGCACGCGCCATCAACCGGCTACTGGACGCCGTCTCGAAGCAGTGAACTCGCTCGTCAGGCTGGCCGGCGTACAGTTGTTCCACTCTGGCACACATGTTGGCGCGGACGCTGCACGCCCTACCGCTTCATCGGCGTGCTAGGCCTTAACGTTCAACGGGTTACCCGTAGGCTAGCCTCGAATCGGTCATTGATGGGACGGGAGGTTTCTATCGATTGGCCGCTGGGGTGGGGAATCGATGTCAGTCAATTGGGCGGCCTTCAGCCGTCGTGATCAAAATAATGCTCGATCAAGGAACGCTGCTGATGCAGGCGCCCAGCTGCATACGATCGAGCTTCCGTCCGTCCGGGGACAATCGCAAGATTCGATGACGATCAGGCTCGCGGACTGCGATGGGCAGCGCAATCGGGCCAATATGCTCCTCAACCGCATGTATTCGTGGCGCGGCTACGGAGCCAATCACCGCCTGCCCGCCGCACCGAATTGCATGACCTTTACAGCAACGTCCGCCGACGACGTGATTGGGACGCTGACGCTAACGGTGGACTCTGCTGCCGGGCTCGCGGCCGATCAGACCTTCCCTGATGAGATGGAGAAATTCCGCCGATCTCCGGGGGCAAGGCTCTGCGAACTGACGAAATTTGCCTTCGATACATCGAGCCCGGCGCGGCCGCGGCTCGGCGCTTTGTTTCACATCATCTTCATCTACGGCTCGATGCACTATGCCTGCACCGACCTCTTCATCGAAGTGAATCCGCGCCACGCACGTTTCTACGAGGCAATGCTCGGGTTCACCCGCGTCGGGAGTCCGAGGACGAACACGAGCGTTGGAGCGCCGTCACAATTGATGTGGCTGAACGTCGGAGCGATCCGGCGGCAGATCGACAAACATGCCGGCGGTGAGGCTGGCCGATCGCTCTACAATCACTTCTTTTCCCGAAAGGAAGAGGAAGGGATTTATGGTCGCCTCGCAGGGCTCAGTGAGGAGTCGCGTCCCATTGGAGACCCTGCCGTAAGAACTGACCGTCCTCCCCAGGCATCCGGAATGGACCGCTTACCGGAAGATCGGTCGTCGGGCGTCCAATAAGGGAAGGGATAGAATCAACCTAACCTGACCGATACGCCGCTTGGGCGCGCGCAACAAAAGAGGCGACCGCCCAATGAGCAGCCGCCTCTCGAGTTGGGGTCGTGGGTTTAGGCGAGCTGAGCGATCGCGCCCGTGCGGCGGGTGCGGCGAAGCTGCCAACCAATACCCGCAAAGCCGAAGAGCATCATAGCCCACGTGGCCGGTTCAGGCACTGGCGCCTGGTTGGGGGTGAAGGTAATACCGCCACCGTAGTTGCCGGTAACGCCACGGCTCAGGCCCGTGATAGTGATCCTGTTTAGATCGGCCGCCGTGATCACCACGTCGTTCCGGGCGAAGGTTTCCCCGGCCCCGCAAGTTCCAACACCTTCAACGGCACACGGGAGTCCGCCGAGATCCCGCAGGGTCTCGATGGCATTCCAAACGCCGTTCGAATTCGTGATCACCACAGAGAAGATGTCGAGATCCGACCCCCCTAGGAAGTCGTTAATGTTGACACTTGTCGTGATAGACCCACTTCCCGTGCCATTGGCGGGCAACCTGAACTCAAAGATGTCCGTGAAGTTGCCTGGAGTAATGCCGACGTGTCCGATCGTCGCGCCAATCGATCCGTCGGAGCCGGTCGGTGAGACAGTGAATGTCGTTCCCGCTACATTGGGAGGCGCGGGCGCACCGGGCGTAATGATCGTCTGCGCTGAAGCCGCGCTTGCGATGGCGAGCGCACTCGCCCCCAATACGCTCAAAACAAGCTTTCGCATAAGACACTCCCACTGTTTGGTTCCCCGGCCTCATGCGGCCGCAGCGACATTAATCATCTGTTTACTCCTTTGTTCCTCTCCAAGTAACGGTTTTTTAAGCAAGTACTGTCCCGTCTTGGGACGCGGACTGCCCGCCTGATCCTCGTTGGCAAGTTAACCAAAGCCTGAAAGCAATTCACAGTAGACGCCGTCGCACTCTTCTGAATTCCGGCGATCGTCTGGGATCGAGCGTTAACCAGGAGTGGGCGTATGATGCGGTTTATTAAACTTTTTCGCTGCCGCCGCGGGGGAACCGCCATCGAATACGCGCTCGTGGCATCCTTGATCTCGATCGCCGCGATCGGCGCGATGAGCAATCTGGGCGGCGAGGTGGATCGGATGTTCAACAACGTCGGGAGCCACCTCAACAATTGAACCTACCCGCCCGGCTTAAGCGAGAACGGACTCCGTAAAGCGGTAATAAGGGGGCTGGCTGCGGACGGGCGAGCACCTGTCTATGCGAGCTCGTCCAAAATGCGGGTCGCGCAAACGCCAGGAGCTAAACCACGCTCACCGAGAACCTGCCGCTTCGCGAACTCACCGAACTGACTCGGGGACGACATGAAATAATGCTATAGGATTTTTGCGCGCAGGGATTTTGGCACGCGCAAGGGCAAGCGGAGTGGTGCCATGATGTTCAGAGAACAAGCCGAAAATTGCCGCAGGCAGGCCAGTGAATTCGCCGGGCGCCCGGAAGCGCCGTTCCTTCTGCGGGTAGCGAGCGTTTTCGACGAATTGGCGGTCGATGACGCCGCGACTCAACTTCATGTGGAGACCCGCGGCGCACCGGTCATCAGGCCGACCATTCCCGCCTAACTGGGCGCCGAGGCTGACCGCCCGGATCGCGTCGGATCTCTGTAAATCGTGGCGAACGAGGCGATCAGCGTCATCGCCAGCAGTTCGAGCCACCACCCGCGTCGGATGCTTCCGACCTCAGCGATCGTCCACATGTCCACGGCGTGGATAGACGCCAGCCGCAGCATCAAGAAGACGAGCAGCAATCCAAGAATAGTTGCCGCCGCTTTGACCGAGACAGCGCAACCGCGCAGCCACCGAGCGAGGACAAGGGCTAAAGCAGCCGACGCAAGAAGCGCCAGCGCCGCGAACGTGGTCTGCACTTCCCGATGCGATTCGTACCATCCGCCCGACTGCGCCAAGTTCCTCAACGAGTTGGTCAGGCTAGCTTCGATCCGCAACTGCTTTGCGCAGCCGAGCAAAACCAGGATTGCGGTCGTCGCTAGCCAGAAACGGCGCTCTCGGGCCACTGTGGTCTGGCTCGCCCGTGCGACCAATACGGCGGTGACCAAATAAGCGACGACGACAATGGCGCGGACGCCTGCGGCTTCACCCATCGTCGGCCATCCCAGCCAGTCGCGATTCGACTCGTGCGGCCTTCAGCCGGCGCAGCCAAGCGGTGCTGGTCAGTACGAGACCGCAGGCGATCGTATCAGCGATCCAGTCGATTACGTCCGCGTCACGATGAAGGACCGGAATGGTTTGAACGATCTCGATCAACGCGCCGAACAACGACAAGCCCGCAAGCAATCGGAGCAACGGGCTGCGCATATAAGCCCAGGCGGCGAGCAGCCCGAGCGTCGCAAACGCTGCAACATGCTGGATTTTGTCGGACGGCGCCCCAGGAAGCTCGGGCGGGTGCGGCAGGACGGCCATGACGAACGCGAAGGTCGCGGCTGCCCAGAAAAGCAGCCGCCGCAGACGAACCGGAATCATGCCCGAAGGCGTAGCGTGGCGCGGCGACGCTGGGCAACAGTTGCCGGACATTGAGCATTCAGCCGCGTGGTGACATACAGGCTACGATGACGCCCGCATTCACACCCTTGGCTCTCAGCGCCGCCGTGGAGGCCTTTGCGAGCTATTATTATCCGCCGGAGGCTGGAAGCGACTAACCGCGCCTGTCGGACAGTTCGCCAGCCTCCCACCCGCCAGCGCCAAGCTCGGCGGGTTTTTTGTTGCCCATCGAGATGGTCCGCAGATGTTGCAGGAAACAATCACCAGAGAACAGCCGGCGCGCAGATGGCAGGATTATGTGGTTCCGCAATGCTGGGACGGTTTCACCGACGAGGACCACGCGGTTTGGGACCTGCTGTTCGCGCGCCAGGTCGACCTGCTCGGCACCCGCGTGGTCAGCGCGTTCTTTGACGGCATTGACCTCCTGAAGCTGTCGCACCCCGGCGTTCCCGACGTCGAAGGCCTGAACGCGATCCTGGAGCCGCGCACCGGCTGGTGCACCGTCGCCGTTCCAGGCCTCGTCCCCGACGACGTCTTCTTCGCCATGCTGAGCGAACGGGTCTTTCCCGTGGGCAACTTCATCCGCAGGCGCGAGCAGCTCGATTATCTCGAAGC
>JBJMUK010000255.1:0-3493 GCA_045811225.1 Sphingomicrobium sp.
CAACGAATGGGACGCGATGCGCCCGCAGACGACCTTCGTCTCGGCGACTCCCGGGCCGTGGGAGATGAACGAAACCGGCGGCGTCTTCTCCGAACAGGTGATCCGCCCGACCGGGCTCATCGATCCGCCGGTCACCATCAAGCCCGTCGAGGACCAGGTCGACGACCTCGTCCATGAAGCCAAGGAGACGGCGCGGAAGGGATATCGGACGCTTGTCACCACACTGACCAAGCGGATGGCGGAAGACCTCACGGAATATCTGCACGAAGCCGGGCTTCGCGTCCGCTACATGCACTCGGACGTCGAGACACTGGAGCGGATCGAGTTGATCCGCGAATTGCGGCTGGGTGTCTACGACGTCCTCGTCGGCATCAACCTGCTGCGCGAAGGCCTGGACATTCCCGAGTGCGGATTGGTCGCAATTCTCGATGCGGACAAAGAAGGATTTCTGCGTTCGGAAACCTCGCTGATCCAGACCATCGGCCGAGCCGCCCGGAACATTGAGGGCCGCGTGATCCTGTACGCCGATCGGGTCACCGGATCGATGGAGCGCGCCCTGAATGAAACGGACCGGCGCCGTGAGAAGCAGGTCGCCTACAACCTGGAACATGGCATCACGCCCGAAAGCATCAAGCGTCAGATCAGCGACATCATCGCGCATGTCTCGTCCCGCGATGGCGTGGTGGTAGACACTGGAGACGACGAACGGCCGCACCTCGTCGGTCACAATCTCAAGGCTTATATCGCGGACCTTGAAGGACGGATGCGCAAGGCAGCCGCCGACCTCGAGTTTGAAGATGCAGCGCGGTTGCGCGACGAGATACGGCGGTTGGAGGAAGACGATCTTGGCATCCCCCATGCCGACCGGGCTGCACCGCGTCCGCTGGGCAATTCAAGCGAAGGCAAGCCGGGCACCCGCAAGGGGCGCTTCGGCAAGCAGCAACGGACGCGGTTCGCGCGCTAGGAGCTTAGCGCAGCGCCCCCTTGCGCTGCATGGACCTCGCAAAGACCAGCAGTGCAATGCCGACGACGATGACGACATAGGGCATGAACTTGCCAATCCCCTCATCGGCGCCCGCAGGCGGCGGCGGAGCGAGGGTCAGCGAATAGCCGATGCTAAGCACGATCCCCAGTAGCGACAATGCGAAGGCGTGGACCGCGAAGCGGCTGCGTGCGAGGAGCAGGAGCGCTCCTGCCAGGCCCATCCATACTCCGAGGCCCCAGCCGAACTGTGCGAAGATCGGCATTGCGTCGACATAATCGAGCATCGCCTGCGGATCGACCGAAGGCATTGCGCTTCTCAGATACTCGACATTGCGCATTCGGGTCATGAGATAATCGTAAGCGCCGTAGGCGTTCCAAAGAACGGCGAGAGCTCCAACGATCCACAGCGAAGTGGGCGTACGTGCGCCGGTGGTGACGGTAGCCATGATTGTCCCCTCCCAAGGTACGGCCATGCGGCCGTGAACGGAAGAAGCGCGCGCTGACCTATATTGTCAAATCACGACCGTAACGATCTTCTTGCGCCGACCGGTGAAAGCCGCGCAGATTGGCGGAGCGGCGTAAGATCGCAGTGGGAGAGTAAACGATGAGAAGTGCAGGTTTCAGCGTGTTGGCCCTCAGCCTGATGGCATCCAGTGGCGCAGGTGTCGCCGCCGCGCCGAAGGCGCTTCGCAGCTATACCCCCGCACCTGCAGCCGTACCCAAAACCGGACCTCAGCTGCCGATCGGCAAATGCGTCAACATGGGCAACCACTTGGAGCCGCCGACAGAAGGCGGCTGGGGCGGACGGGCAATCGCGGATGACGATTTCGCAATTATCAAGGCGGCCGGCTTCGACTCCATTCGCCTCCCCGTCCGTTGGTCCAGCCACGCTCAGGCGAGCGCGCCCTACACAATCGACCCGGTCTTCATGGCTCGGGTCAAGCATCTGGTCGGACTGGCTGAGGCATCCGGCCTCGGCGTCATTCTCAACATGCACCATTATGACGAGCTCTACACTTCGCCTGATGCCAATGCCGCCCGCTTCGCGGGGCTTTGGAAGCAGATTGCCAGCGAGTTCCGCGGTGCCGGAACAAAGGTCTGGTTCGAACTGATCAACGAGCCCACCAACAAGCTCAACGACAGCAATCTTGTGCGTATCCTGACGCCTGCGCTTGCGGAGGTCCGTGCGACCAATCCGAAACGTCCGGTAATTATCGGTGGGCAGAACTGGAGCGGAGTGGCTTCACTCGCCACGCTGCAGATGCCCAACGACCCTTACCTCGTGCCGACCTTCCACACCTACGATCCGTTCCCGTTCACGCACCAGGGCGCGACGTGGGTGTCGCCCTCGCCGCCACTTGGACGCACGTACGGCAGTGCTGCTGATTTCGCGGAACTCGATGCCAATCTGAAAGCCGTCCGCACCTACATGCAGCGGACCGGCCGCGTGCCGTTCGTGGGGGAGTATGGAGCGATCGACAACCCTCGCGTGCCGCTAAGCGAGCGCATCAAATATTACAATGTGATGACGTCGGCCTACGCCTCCATCGGCGTTCAGAGCTGCGCTTGGGGATATACGAACACCTTCAAGCTGCGGGACGGATCGAAGTGGCTCCCAGGCATGGTCGAGGCCATCAAGACCACGACCACGCTGGAATAGCCTAGATCAACCGATCGGGTCGCCGCTTTCCTCTTCCTCGAACAGGGAGGCGGCGACATCGGCATTCGCGCTCAGTCGAACGACATCCCCTTCCACCGCGGCAACCAGCCCGCGTGAGATGTAATGGTGGTGATCGGCATGAGCGACTCCGCTGTCGGCACGAGTGAGCTTGATGCGATCACCTTCGACATGATCGACCGTGCCCAGCGTTGCGCCATCAGCACCGATCACCTGCATATGTTCGCGAATCTCTTCGAAACCGCTCATGCTCATTCTCCTTTGTCCAACTGCCGTAACGCGCCGGGGAGCAATGCGGTCCACCTCTTGCTTGCCGGCAAATTTGACGCACCACCGCAAACGCATAAATTGAGGGCACAACAGGGGGGAGTCGTACGAATGACTCGTGTTCGCTTGCTCGCCATATTGGCGACAATCCTGGTCGCTCCGGCGGCTGCTCAGCTCACACCAATGAGGATCCCGCGCCCTTCGCCAGTGCAAGTCCAACCTGTCCAGCAATCCGCCAGTGACCTCAGCGTCGACTTGATGACCGTCGAGCAGGCACGAGCGCAGATCAATGAACTTCGCCGCGAGAAACGCGACCTGAATGCCAAGCTTACCGAGGCGCTCGGAACCATCGACCAGATGACCAAGCGTGGGGGATCGTTAGTTCGCGCTTATTGCGAAAGCGGAACTGTCTCGCGCAACACCGCCGGAGCGACGGAAGACTGCGCCGCCAGTGGCTATGCCTGCGGAGAGGTGGAGGGCACCTGTCGCAAATCGTGCAATGTGACGACGGAGTGCGCGCCCTATCATGTTTGCGACACCGGCGCTCACGTCTGCGTGAAAGTT
>JBJMUK010000256.1:0-6813 GCA_045811225.1 Sphingomicrobium sp.
AAGGTTCATCGCAAGGGAGCGAAACTGCTCGTATCGCTCGGCGGTGGCACTATCCCGCAATGTTCCGGCGACTGGGCCAAGCTGCTGGAACCCAGTTCGCGCGACCTTGTCGTTCGTGAGCTCGTCGACCTTGTGCAGTCCGAACAGTTGGACGGCGTGGATGTGGACCTTGAAGGCGAACTGATGACCCGCATTGATCGGGCGGGCAATTACACGCCGTTCATCGAGGCGCTTGCAGCGGCATTGCACTCACGCGGCAAGCTGCTGACCTGCGCGACGGCCTCCTACGAGGGCGGCATGGTGCCGGACTCATCGCTGCGACACTTCGACCTGATCGGCATCATGTCCTACGACGCGATCGGCCCGACGTGGGGCGAACCCGGTAGCGAGCATTCGACCCTGGCGCAGGCGCAACATGACCTGGCGCTGTGGCTCGGCAAAGGAGTGCCGCCGCACAAGTTGGCGCTTGGTCTGCCTTTCTATGGCTATGGGTTCGGCGCTTATCGGCGCAATTATACGCTCAACGATGTCGCGCTCGAATTCGGGGATGCTGCGACGACCACGGACTCGGTCGGGCGGCTCTGCGCGGGCTGCGATTACATCACATACAACGGCCTGGTGACGCTTCGCAGGAAGGCTGCTTTGGCGGCAGCGAGCGGAGCGGGGGCAATGGTCTGGGAAGTCAGCCAGGATCTGCCCGGCAACGGTGCGATCCGGACCGTGCGAGCTGGCTTGAAGGAGGGCAGTAGCATTGGGAGCCGATAAATCGAACCGACTGATATCCCTCGACCTGCTTCGCGGGCTCGCGGTGATGGGCATGATCCTGGTCAACGAAATGGCGGGCATGGAAAGCCAGGGTCCCGTCTATGCCACCATGCTCCACTCGCGGTGGGAGGGCGTGACGCTTGCGGATACCGTCTTTCCGGCCTTCCTGATGATGGTCGGCGTGTCGATTCCTCTGTCGCTGCACGATCGGCGGGAAGGGCAAGGCGGGCGCATCGGGTGGCGGGCGTTTCGTCTCATTCTGCTTGGTTTCATCCTTACCAACCTGTGGTGGTTCTCGGACTTTCAGGCGACGACCTGGCGCCCGTTCGGTGTGCTGCAACGGATCGGCCTCGTCTATGCGGCTTGTGCGCTGCTGTTCCTTCATGTCGGGCCGAAGGCGCGGCTGGCCATCATCGCCGCGATCCTGATCCTCTACTGGCCGCTGGCCCTGATCCCGGCGCTCGACGGATTGCCAAACGACATCTGGCTGCGTGGCCATAATTTCGTCGGTTCCGTCGACCGGGTTCTGCTGGGCGATCACAATTATGTGAAGGGACCGGAAGGCTACGATCCGGAAGGCCTGCTCGGCACCTTGCCGTCCATCGCGCACGGCCTGATCGGGGTTGCTATCGGCGAGTTCCTGCTGCGCTCAAAAGAGAATGCGTCGCGGACCCTTGCGATCGGCGGAGCCGCGATGCTTGCGGTCGGCCTCGTGTGGAGCTTCGTCTTCCCCGTGGTGAAGGACATCTGGTCGAGCACGTTCGTGCTCGTCACCTGCGGGATTACGACCCTGGTGCTTGCGCTCGCACATCATCTGTTCGACGGCGGGCGCACGATGTCGGGACCAGCGCGTCTGCTTGAATGGATCGTGCTGCCGTTCGGCCTGAATGCGATTGCAGCCTACGTCATCCACGACATCGCTGGAGGCATGCTCGGCTGGGACCTGCTCATGGAGCCTTACCGGTCCGTCCGAAGCTTCATCGGACCGGAAGCCGCCGCACTGATACCCGTCGCGCTCTTCATGGCCTTCGTCTGGTTGTGCGTGTTCTACCTCTGGCGCCGTGGCTGGATCATCAAGATCTGACCGGAAGCTCCAGCCACCTCAGTCCATATGGCGGATGCCGGTCTTCAGATAATCGTAGCCCGTGACGAGGGTCAGCGCGGCTGCTGCCCATAGGCTGATGATGCCGACCTGATGGACCCAGGGCTGGTTGGGCGTCGCTCCGCCAAGGATCAGCGCCCCAAGCGCCACTAGCTGGAAGGTCGTCTTCCATTTCGCGAGCTGGCTCACAGGCATGGACACGTTGAGCGGTGCCAAAAACTCGCGAAGTCCCGACACGATGATCTCGCGCAGCAGGATCACGAGGGCAGGGATGATGTGCAATCCATCAACCTCGGGGACAGGATTCTCCTTCCTGCTCGAAATCAGCATCATCAGCACCGCGGCGATCATGATCTTGTCGGCGATCGGATCGAGAAATCGTCCAAGGCGGGAGATCTGGCCGTTTGCCCGCGCCAGATAGCCGTCGAAATAGTCGGTGATTCCGACGATGCAGTAGAGCACGAAAGTAATGGCGTAATCGACCGGGCTGGGCCGCCACAGCAGGAACACCAGGATCGGCACCGCGAATATGCGGGACAGGGTCAGCAGGTTCGGAAGCGACAACATCGGCCCAAGCTCTTCTACCGAAAGCGCGCTTCGGGCAAGACGCAGCGCTTGCCCGACCGTCCTAAGCCGCTACAGGACTCCAATGTCCTGTCAGGCAATGCCGCGAGTGCGCGGGTCGAACTGAATGCACGACTCGCTGCACCTGGTCCGGACCCGCCGTTTCATGCCGATCTTCGCGACCCAGTTTCTGGGCGCGTTCAACGACAATCTGTTCCGCACGTCGATGGTCATGCTCGTCATCTACGGCATCTATCGCGATGCGACGCAGGAGGCGACGTTCAGCGCAGTCGCCGGCGGGCTGTTCATCCTTCCTTTTTTTCTGCTGTCGGCGCTTGCGGGCCAGTTGGCGGACGCCAGCGACAAGGCGCGTATCGTGCGCATCGTGAAGACGGCGGAGATCTTCATAATGATCGCGGGGGCGGCGGGGCTGCTGCTCCACAACGTGCCCCTGCTGCTGCTCGCGCTTGCCGCCATGGGTGTGCACTCCACCTTCTTCGGTCCGATCAAATACGCGATTCTGCCGCAGCATCTTGAGGAAGATGAAGTCCTCGGCGGCACCGGATTGGTAGAAGCCGGCACCTACATCGCGATCCTTGGCGGGACGCTGCTCGGCGGCGTACTGGTGCTACAACGGCCCGACGGCAGCTTCCACGCGGAATGGGCGGCGGTCGCAGTCATCCTCGTCGCCGTGATCGGGCGGCTGGTCGGGGGCCTAGTGCCTCCGGCGAGCCCGGCCCCCGACGCCCCGACATTCAAGATGGACTGGCACATCATTCGGGCATCTATCGCCCTGGTGAACGGCACTCTGCACGTCCGCCGACTATTCCTGGCAATCCTTGCGATCAGCTTCTTCTGGGCGATGGGGGCAGTGCTTGCAGCGCAATTTCCACCGCTGGTGAAAAACAGCCTCGGCTCCAATCAGTCCGTCGCCACACTCTTCCTCGCCATCTTTTCGGTCGGGGTCGCAATTGGCTCCATTGCAGTAAACCGCATGCTCAAGGGTCATGTATCGGCCCGCTATGCGCCGGCGTCGGCGCTTGCGATGGGGCTGTTCGTGCTGGACCTGTTCCGCCGGGTGCAGGGCTTCCCGGTGCATCAGGGGGAGCTTTACGGGACCCGAGCATTCCTCGCCACCAGTGACGGCCCGTGGGTCGTGTTCGACCTGCTGGGCGTGGCAATTGCCGGCGGCATGTTCGTCGTTCCTCTTTATGCTTTCCTGACGACCACCGTCGCTAAGTCGGAAACGGCGCGTACCATCGCTGCCAACAATATCGTGAATTCGGGCTTCATGGTCGCCGCGACACTGATCCTGACTTTAGCGGTTCAGTCCGGCGTGACCGTCGCCGAGAGCTTGGTCATCGTCGCAGTGGCAAGCGTGCTGGCGGCATGGCTGGGCTGGAAGCTCCACCTCGCCTGCGACTGAGCTTTCGTTCAGGCGATCAGCAGCGACACGAAGAGGAAGCCGCCTGCAAAGGTGGTGAGGAACAGCCGCGCATCGTCGGACAGGTTCAGTGAACCCCTGTCCGCTCGCGTCTCCAGCACATGCAGGATGAAACGCCGGCCGAAGCGCCGCGAGTCCATTGCAAGAGCAGGTCGGGTCATGGGCATCCCTATTTGTTAACGCCGTTTTTACCATGATCAAAACGGCGCGCGCAATGGATCGCTCCGCCTGTCCCGGGATGAGACAGACGCCCTGCTGGCCTTAGTGGTGAGGCATGTTTAGCCGGCGGCTGCCTGGGGGCTCATGTCCGGATCGCGCCGCTGACCCCCGGCGTTGCGGCGAACGTTGAGCAACTGTCCGGCCTGGTCGGCTGGAAGCGGCTTTCCGAAATACCATCCTTGACCGACTTCGCAGCCGAGCTGGAGGACGACAGCGTGCGCAGCCTCATCCTCGATGCCCTCGACCGAAACTGGCACATTGAGGGCGGTAGCGAGCGTAGTCACCGCGCGAACGATGGCCATGCTTTCCTTGTTCGAATGGATATTCACGACGAAGCTACGATCGATCTTGATCACGTCGAACGGAAGCGAGCGCAGGTGAGCGAGCGATGAGAAGCCCGTGCCGAAATCGTCCAGCGCCAGCCGGATGCCCTGGTTCTTCAGGCTGGTGACGATGGACCTGGCAAGTTCGATGTCCGTGAACAGCGAACTCTCGGTGATTTCGACGACCAGGCGTTCGGCGGGGAAATTGGTCTCGGTCAGCATCCGCACAATCCGCTGCGCAAGCCAGCTGTCGGCCAACTGGAACGGCGAGATGTTGACGGAAATGGTGATCGAGGGGTCCCAGGAGGCCGCCTGGAGCAGTGCTTCGCGAATGACCTGTTCCGACAATGCACCGATCAGTCCGATCTCTTCCGCGACCGGGATGAACGTGTCGGGCGAGATGATTCCGCTCAACGGATGATCCCAGCGGGCGAGCACTTCGAACCCGATGATCTCACCGCTTGCCAAGTCCACCTGCGGTTCGAAGAAGGGCACGAATTGGTGATGCTCGAGGCCGAAGCGGATGCCTTGTTCGATCTCGCCCTGCGCGATGAGCGCACGTTCCATTCCCGCGTCGAACCAGACGGGGCGGGCGACGCGGCCGCTCTTCGCGTGATCCATCGCAATGTCGGCGCGGCGGAGAAGGTCCGGGATGCGAATGTCGGTCGCAGCAGTGGCTGCAATGCCGGCGAAGGCGCCGACCTGCACCATGTTCTCGCCGATCATGAAAGGACGAGTGATTGCGCGGAGCACGTCTTCGCCGAGGCGCTCGGCCCGGTGAAGCTCGTTCTTGTCGAGCGCAAAAGCAAAGGCGAACTCGTCGCCGCTCAAGCGCGCGATGACTGCATCGGGCCCAGCCGTCTCGGTCATGGCCAAGGCCAAGATTTTGAGAAGTTCGTCCCCGGCCTCGTAACCGTGGCGATCGTTGACAGCCTTGAACCTGTTAATTTGCACGGAGAGGATTGCCAGCTGGCGACCCGCTGCGCCCGCACGCTGGCCAAGTTCCAGCCCGCGATCGGCAAAGCCTTTGCGATTGTAGAGGCCGGTGGCCGCATCGGTGGTTGCAAGCAGCGCTGCTCGTCTTTCCCCATCCGCCCGCAATTCGGCTTCGTGAAGCAGGTCGACGTAGCGGCGCCATCCGAAGAAGATCAGTGCGACGTTGAGCGTGAGCGCCGTGCTTGCGATCTGGATTTCGGGGCCGAACTGCTTGCCCTGTACGGACAGCTCCTCGAAGAAGCTGCTTCCGTTCCACAACAGCATGACCACCGCAGCGATGAGCACTGCGAGCACGAACGCGTCGCGGCGTGCGCTCGAAAGAGGAGCGGCGCTCGTTGTCTCAACGGCCGTATGATTAAGCGTACCCGACACAGGGCCGAATTAATCGAGATTACTTAACAATTTCCCCCAGATTGGAGGGGTGCGGGTAGTTCGGCCAGCCTGGCCCGCAAAGCCGCAGCCAAGGATGTGCGGACGGCGGGACTTGAACCCGCACGCCCAAGGGGCAGAAGATTTTAAGTCTCCAGCGTCTACCATTCCGCCACGTCCGCAGCGGATGCGTCTATCGGACGCCGTAGCCGGACGCCAGCGGCCTATTCGGCAGTGACCTCGCCCAGATTCAGACGCTCACGCATTTCCTTGCCCGGCTTGAAATACGGCACGCGCTTGGCGTTGACCGATACAGATTCGCCGGTGCGGGGGTTGCGCCCGACCCGTGCGTCGCGCTGGCGCGTCGAGAATGCGCCAAAACCGCGCAGCTCAACTCGGCCGCCACCGGCCAGCTGCTCGGTAATGGAATCGAAGATGGCGCTCACCACGCCTTCGACCTCCCGCTGGGTGAGGTCGGGAAAATCGGTGCACAGCTTTTGCACCAGCTCAGAACGGATCATCGGCAACCCCGCTGCGATTCAAGAGGCCGGCCCCGAATTCCCCCAAACATGGGGCCGCTTCGTGGGCCACGCTGTCAGGAAACGCGTGACCGCGCAAGAGCAGAAGTTAGGCGGCGTCCCACCAAGAAACGCCGCCTTTCGAGTTACTTCTTCTTCTTGGGCTTCGCTTCGGCGGCGGCTGCTTTCTCTTTCAGAGCCGCGCCCAGAATGTCGCCAAGCGAGGCGCCGGAGTCGGAGCTGCCGTATTGCGCCACCGCCTGCTTCTCCTCGGCGATCTGCATCGCCTTGATCGAGAAGTTGGGCTTTTTCGAACGGTCGAAGCCGATCACCAGCGCATCGAACTTCTGTCCGACCTGGAAGCGCTCCGGACGCTGCTCGTCGCGGTCGCGGCCGAGGTCGCCACGCTTGATGAAGCCAACCACGCCGTCGTCGCCGGCCTGCACTTCGAGGCCGCCATCGGTGATCGCCATGACGGTGACCGTAACGACGGTGTTCTTGTTGAGCTTCGAG
>JBJMUK010000257.1:0-3990 GCA_045811225.1 Sphingomicrobium sp.
CGACATTCGCCCGTACGAGCCGTTTCGGGAGAAATTCGAAGCAGGTGGAAGCTATTCGGATGGTTCCGCGGATGGCAGCCGTCCCGGCGTTTTCTACTTCAACGCCTACGACCTTCCGTCACGCACCACGCCCGGCATCACGACCTTGTACCTTCACGAAGGATCACCCGGGCACCATTTTCAAGTCAGCCTTGCGCAGGAAAACCGCGACCTCCCCGCGTTCATGAGGTTCGGTGGCAACACGGCCTTCGTGGAAGGCTGGGCGCTTTATGCCGAAACCCTTGGCTACGAGATGGGGTTCTACAAGGATCCGATCCAGCGCTTCGGAACCTTGTCGGACGAGATGCTCCGCGCGATGCGGCTGGTGGTCGACACCGGAATTCACGCCAAGGGTTGGACGCGCGATCAAGCCATCAAATATATGCTCGACCACTCGAACATGGGCCGGACCGACGTGACGGCCGAAGTCGAACGGTACATCGCCATCCCGGGCCAGGCGCTATCGTACAAAGTCGGCGCGCTGACGATCCAGCGGCTACGCAAGAAAGCGGAAACGGAGCTCGGCTCCAAGTTCGATATTCGCGATTTCCACGCGCAAGTGCTGATGACCGGCGCGCTGCCGTTGGCGATCCTGGAGCGGAAAATCGATTCCTGGATCGAGAGCCGCCGAGCCCAGCCGAATTAGACAAGGGCCCCGCACTCGACGCAGATTGTTACTTCAGCCAGCCGTGCATCTTCATCCAGTCGGCAAAGGCGTTGAACCATCCGGTGCTGGTGGTCTCCTTCGGATACATGCCGAACCCGTGACCACCCTGTTCGTAGAGGTGGAACTCGACAGGCTTCTTCGCGGTCCTCCAGCTGTCGATCAGGTCGAAGTGACCGTTGCCGAACAAGGGATCGTCGGCGGCGAGCGCGACGAACAACGGTGGTGCGTCCTGTGGAACGGTAACCGGCGCTAGCGGGCCATAGATAGTCGCAATGAACGCTGGCTTTGCGTCCTGCCCTGCAAGCTCAGTGGCCAAGGTGAGCATTGCTCCTGCCGAAAAGCCAACCATTCCGATGCGGTCGGGATTTACATGCCACTCCGCCGCGCGGCCGCGGATCAGCGCGAACGCCGCGCGGGAATCGGCAATCTGCGGCGCCAGGCCGGCAAGCTGCTGATCGGGGGTGGGGCGGGGGCGTGGCGACGCTCCCCCGGCAAACATTGCTGCCATCGACTTCTCGAACTCACCCATGTCGGATGGTGTCTGATTCAGCCGGTACTTAAGTACAAAGGCGGCAACGCCCCGCTTGGCGAGCGCCTTGGCGACGTCCCAACCCTCGTTGTCCATCGAAAGCGTTCGAAAGCCGCCGCCCGGAGCCACGACAACCGCGGTCCCGTTGGCTTTGGCAGGATCGGGGAGGAAAGGCGTCAGCGTTGCAACCGTGACGTTGCGAGCGAACCTGCTGCCGTATTGAACGTGCCAGGATTCCGGCGTCTTGGCACCTGGCAATGGCCCGGTATCGAGCGTGATCGCAGTCGGCTGGGCCGGAGTAGCGGTCGGCGTCATCCGGTCATTCTGTGCGGCCGCAGGAGCAGCGACAGCCAGACAACAGGCTACTCCGAACAAGACGCTCCGAAATCCTGGCATACTGCTCCCTCCTCAATTTTTTTATCGTTGAGCAGAGCTAATGGCTGACAGGCAGAAGGTGCAAGCAGAAATTGTCGGACAATTCAATTACACCTCGGCGAGCGCCTCTGCGATCAGGCGACGGCTGTTGTCGATCCCGTAAAGGGCGATGAAGCTGCCCATGCGAGGGCCTTGGGACGATCCAAGCAAGGTTTCATACAATGCCTGGAACCAGTGGCGCAGGCTTTCGAATGAATAACGCTTGCCGACTTCGAAAACGATGTTCTGGATTTCGTCGCCGGGAGTGTCCTGCCGCAGCCGGGCGAGTTCGGCGTCAAGCTCCCGCAGAGCGGCAATTTCATCTCCGGCAGGGGCGCGGCGCTGAAGGGTCGGCGCGACGAAGTCCCGGGCATAATTGACCGCGAGCTGGATGAGCGTGCCCAGCTCCGGATGAGTCTCCGCGGACGTGTCCGGTGCGTAGCGCTTC
This sequence comes from Sphingomicrobium sp., assembly GCA_045811225.1. Taxonomy (GTDB): domain Bacteria; phylum Pseudomonadota; class Alphaproteobacteria; order Sphingomonadales; family Sphingomonadaceae; genus Sphingomicrobium. The sequence goes on from JBJMUK010000257.1 coordinate 2,098, forward strand.
ACGAACTTCCATGCGGTCTCCGCGTCGCTCACGCCCGGCAGGCTCACGAGGTTGAGGAGCAGGCCGTACGTAAGCGGCAGCGTCGCGCTGGGCACTTGACCAGCGTGCACATGGTGGACCGGGTTACCGAGCTTCTGCTCCACAGGTTGCACGGGATAATTGCCGCGGAACTGCCAGTAATCATCCACGGCACGCGGGATCAGGCCGATGTGGAGGCTCTTCGCCTTCCGAGGCTCGCGATAGATGTAGAAGGCTAAGCTTTCTTCGCTGCCGTAGCGAAGCCATTGCTCGATGCTGAGGCCGTTGCCTTTCGACTTGGAGATCTTCTCTCCCTTGTCGTCGAGGAACATCTCGTAATTGAAGCCTTCCGGCGGGCGGCCCCCGAGCAAGCGCACGATCTTGCCGGACTGGGTGACGCTGTCGATCAGGTCCTTGCCGGCCATTTCGTAATCGACGCCCAGCGCCGCCCAACGAGCGGCCCAGTCGACCTTCCACTGAAGCTTGGCCAGGCCGCCAAGCGCCGATTGCGTAACGGGGGCGCCATCTTCATCGGTGAACGCGATCGTACCGAGCTCGGCGTCAACCACCTGCACCGGTACCTGGAGTACGCGCCCGCTGGCGGGCGACACCGGAAGAACGGGCGAGTAAGTGGCGCGGCGTTCCTCGCGCAGCGTCGGCAGCATGACGCCCATGACGCCGTCCCAATTCCGCAGCACGAGACGAATGACCTCGTCGAAACGCCCACCGAGGTAGCAGTCCGTGGCGGACACGAATTCATAGTCGAAGCCGAACTGGTCGAGGAATCGTCGGAGCATCGCATTGTTGTGATGCGCGAAGCTTTCGTGGGTGCTGAACGGGTCGGGAATCCTTGTCAGCGGCCTACCGAGATGCTCGGTGAGCATCGGCTGGTTGGGGACATTATCCGGGACCTTGCGAAGTCCGTCCATGTCATCGCTGAAGGCGATCAGGCGCGTCGGTGCGCCACCGGTCAGTTCCGCATAAGCGTGACGCACAAAGCTGGTCCGCGCGACTTCGTTGAATGTGCCGATGTGCGGCAGGCCGGATGGACCGTAGCCGGTCTCGAACAGGATCGGCGAGCCATCGGGCTTCCCGTCCGGCCAGCGCTTGAGGAGCTTGCGGGCTTCCTCATACGGCCAGGCCTTGGACGTCATTGCGGCAGTTCGAAGCGTTTCAACGTCCAAATTCGTTGCTCTTCTGTTCTCTTGGCACCAAGGTCGCGGGAATGGCCGCTCCTTTGCCTCTTCCAGCGCTGCACGCAACCCATGCCGGGATCTGGCTGGTTGGCCGACAAGGCGAGCTGCAGGAAATTGAGCGGGGGCAGGCGATCGCGCGAGCGGCCGAGACTCCCCACATTGTCCTCAATGCGCCGCTGGTCGGGCAGAGGCTGGGCTATCCCGACCTGTCGGGCCTCGACCTGCTGGAGCTGTTCGCATTCATTCACCCCGCCCGCTTTGCTGTTCCGACGCCGGCGGGGATGAGCCGGGCGCTCGGGCTGGAGCCGCCCGTCAGCGAAGCCGGGGCGGCATTGGCGCTTCGGGTCATCGCCGATCGGTTGCTCGCCGTGCTCGACGACCCCGAGTGGTGCGCGCGCGAAGGGGCATGGACATCCAATACCACGCTCGGACGGCTGGGCTGGGCCTGGGCGCCGTTGATTTCTGCCCGTCTGGAGCGACCGGAGCGCGGCGAGCGGATGCTCTTCTCCCGACTTCCGCAGTGGGAGGAAGAGGCCGTAAGGCCGCCGCCCCGTACGATCACCATTCCTCCTCAGGCCGCCCGTGATCGGTTGAGCATGCTCACCGGCAGCGGCTCCGAACCGCGCGAGGGGCAGCAGGCGATGGCGGCTGCAGCGGCCGGGATCTTCGCACCCAAGCC
>JBJMUK010000258.1:0-4752 GCA_045811225.1 Sphingomicrobium sp.
AATGAAGGTGCTGCTTGGGGATGCCGGGCTTCAGTGCGTAGATTTCGAGGGGATCGGCTGGTCGCCCACGCGTGGGCTTCACCTGACGGAGAATCTATCGCTAAATTATCTCGTCGCCGCGTGGACGTGAACGAAAGTTTGGTGTTTTCCGGTCTCGCTGTGGTGGCGCTGGCTATGCTCGTGCTCGGATTCAAATCTGGCACCATGCCTACCTACTTAACCGGAGGCGCAAGTCGATCAGAAGAACCAACCCTGTTCTGGCTCGCGACAGGGGTTCTCTTGATCGCGTTCCTGGCGAGTGCGTTGGTGGCCGTCGCCTGACTTCGCTAGGCACCGGTTGCCCCAAACCCGATCTTACGTTGCCTCGTCATTGAGAGCGTAGCGAAGCAATCCAGTGGATTGCCGCGTCGCCTTCGGCTACTCGCAATGACGTTAGAAATCGACTTTATCATAATGCGCGGGCGGCACGATTACTTCCATTCGCTCCCCCAGCAACGGCCGGAAGCAGGGCCGCGACTTCATCACTGAATACCAGTCCTTGGTCTGCTTGTGCCCGCGCCAGTCGAGGCCCCCGAGATAGTCGACGACAGACAGATGCGCCGCGGCGGTGAAGTCGGCCAGGCTCAGACCCGGTCCGGCAAGCCAGCGCCGGTGATCCAGCAGATAATCGAGATAATCGAGGTGCCCATTGGCGATACGCATGGCCTCACGAAGCATCTTGGTGTCTGGTGCTTCGCGGCTCACCAGCCGCTTGCGCATACGCTCGTTCATCAATGGCTCGACGACCTCGCGGAACAACTTGTGATCGAACCATTCGGTCATGCGGCGGATTTCCGCCCGCATTGCAGCAGTCCCGTGGACCATCGGCATCCGGTCGACCGTCTCATCCAGATATTCTACGATTGGCTGGCTTCCGATGAGGGCCAGGCCACCTTCGGTGTCGACCAGCACCGGAGTCTCGCCGGCGGGGTTAAGGTCGATGAACTCGTCGCGCTGCTCCCACGGATATTCACGAACCAGCTCATGGCCGACGCCCTTCTCCGCGAGAACCAGTCGGACCTTGCGCGAAAAGGGACAAAGCGGGAATTGGAAGAGCTGCCACATGCCGGCAGCTTTAGCGGCGTTAACGCACGCGTCTAGGCAAGTAAGTTAGCGGTTCGGATATGTTGGGGACGGCATGTTCGCCATTCCCTTCTCGATCTCGTCGCGGGCTTCGCCCAGCCCCTTCATCATTGCGGGCAGGGCCGCTGACATTGCCTTCATCCCGGCGCGCATCGTGTCACGGCTACCGGCAATCTGCTGCTGGAAATGACGGTCGAAGTCGGGGTCGTCGCGGCGCGCCATATCACGGACGGTCATCCGCTTTTCAGCAGTGGTTGCCGGGCGTCCCTCAACGGCCGCCTGCACTTCGCCGACGGGCATATTGAGAAAGGCCTTCGACAGGACCTGCATCATGTTGGCGAGCTTGTCGGCCATCGCGGGATCCGTAAGCTGCGGCGGGACTGCCGGCATTGCTTCCCGTCCCTGTGCTGCTGCCGGAGCCGCAATCGCGGATGCGATGATCAGTGCGGGGATGATGCGCATGGTTGGACCCTCAGCCGATGGAAGCTGCTGAAATCATGGTACAAGCCAGCTTAGCGGCAGATGAACGCCAGATGTATCAGTGCGCTGATGCAAGCCAGACCAAGGCAGCTCCGCCAGCGACGATGCGGTACCATGCGAAAGGCGCAAACCCGTAGCGGGTGATGATTGCAACGAACGCTTTGACGACCACGATTGCCACAATGAACGAGACGACGCTGCCAATCGCGATCCACCCGAACATGTCGGAGGTGACCTCGGCCCGATGCTTGAACAATTGCAGCACCGTTGCCCCGGCAAGGGTAGGAACGGCCAAGAAGAAGCTGAATTCGGCAGCGGTCTTACGGTCGACGCCGAGGCTCATCGCGCCCAGGATAGTTGCGCCGGAGCGGCTAACGCCCGGGATCATTGCAAGGCACTGGACCAGGCCGACACCGACCGATTGCTTCATGGTCAGGTTGGCCACTCCGTCGACTTCGCGCGGGCGGGCCAGCTTCTCGACGATTAGAATCGCCACTCCGCCGATTATCAGGGCCCAGGCGACAACCACGGCATTTTCCAGCAGCGCGTCGATATAGTCACCCAGCGCCAAGCCGAGCACTACGGCGGGAAGGAAGGCGACAAGCAGATTGCGGGTGAACGTAATCGCGTCTGGGGCCAGTCGGAACAGCCCGGTAATCACGTTCCAAAACGTGCGCCAGTAAAGAACCACGATGGCCAAGATGGCGCCCGGCTGGATTGCCACGTTGAAGACCGCCCACTTGGCAGCGTCGAAACCGAGCAGTTCGGTCGCCAGGATCAGGTGCCCGGTAGACGAAACCGGCAGGTATTCGGTGAGCCCCTCGACGATACCGAGGAGGATGACCAGGATCAGGATCGGCACGGCCTAGTTCGTTGCGGTCAAGTTGATGCGGCGGCCTGCGAAGCGCCCGCCCTTATGGAAACGGCCGAGCCATTCGTGGCCGACGGCAGCCAGCGGCGTCGGCTGAACTCCAAAGGCTTCGAGGCCAGACGAGCCTGCAGCCGGGACATTGTCCTTTTGCAGCATGATCCATTGATCGCGGGTCAGCGGCGCGCCCGGCAGCCAGCCAAAGCGAGACAGCATCGACGCGGCGATATTGGGTATTTCGACCACTTCCGGTGCCTGGCCCGTCAGCTCGAGGATGGTCTCGTGAAGCTGCTTCATGCTGAGCACCTGCGGACCGCCGATCTCGTAGGTCTTGCCTGCATATTTCTCCGGCTCGAGCACGGCCGCGGCAATCGCTTGCGCAAGGTCGCGCACGTACACCGGCTGGAACTTGCGCTCCGCGGCGATGACTGGAAGAAACGGCAGGCTCGCCATCCCGGCGAAGCGGTTGGTCAGCTGATCTTCCGGCCCGAACACGATGGACGGTCGGATGATGGTGGCATTGGGAAACGCCGAGCGGACCGCACCCTCACCCGCACCCTTGCTCTTGCCGTAAGCGGATTCGCTCTCGGGGTCGGACCCAATCGCCGAGACATGGACGAAGGCAGAAGCCCCGGCTTCGGACGCCGCTTGCGCCAGCGCTCGCGCGCCTTCGACATGGACTGCTGTGAATTTTCCTTTCAGAACCCCGCAAAGGTTGACTACGGCGGTCGACCCCCGGATCGCGCGTTCGATGCTGGCGGGCTTGGTCAAATCCGCTTTGGCGTAACCGACCTGCCCAACTTGGCCCAGCGGCTGGATGAAATGCGCGCAGCGCGGATCGCGCGACACTGCCCGAACCCGGACCCCACTCTTCAGCAACATCTCGCAGACGTAGCGGCCGATGAAGCCGCCGCCGCCGAATACCGTTACCAGCTCTTCTGCTCGCTCGATCATGGTGCCGCACTAGCCCCGCGCACTCGCCATTGACAAGGCGGCTTGAAGCCCCTTATCCGCCGCCGCCTGCCAAGAGACTGACCTAGTGTGCCCAGGTGGCGGAATTGGTAGACGCACCAGCTTCAGGTGCTGGCGCTCGCAAGGGCGTGGAGGTTCGAGTCCTCTCCTGGGCACCATTTTCCTGTTTGTCGACGTTCGCGACAGGTTGAAAAATCCGCAGAAATCCCTTACTTTCTGGCCTCGATTGACCGATGACGGTTGCTGGCGTTCGCCATTAACCGCGAAAATTCGGGGGCCTTTTTGGGGGCCTTTCGAGATTGGTCGATCTCTTGGCACCGAGAGGCGGGTCTAATGGCATTGACCGACACAACGATCCGGCTGGCGAAGGCGGAGGCAAGCGATCGAAAGCTGACGGACGGCAAAGGGCTTTATCTGCTTGTGACAGCATCGGGGTCGAAGCTGTGGCGGCTTAAGTATCGGATCAACGGCAAAGAGAAAAAGCTGGCGTTGGGGCGCTATCCGGAAGTCGGTCTCAAAGAGGCGCGCGCCCGCCGGGACGCGGCTCGCCAAGCCGCGGAGGCAGGCACAGTTCCGTCAACTGCGAAGCGCGAAGCCCGGATCGCGAAACGGATCGCGACCGCAAACACCTTCGCCGGGATTGCCGGAGAATATATCGCGAAACTGGAGGCGGAGGGAAAAGCCCCAGTCACTATTGCGAAAACGCGCTGGCTGCTGGGCAAGCTGTCACCCGCATTGGGCACCCGGCCGATCGGGGAAATCACCCCCCACGAGCTTTTGTCAGTGCTGAAAAAGATTGAAGGGGCTGGGCAGCGCGAAACGGCACGTCGCTTGCGATCGTTCTCCAGCCGTGTGTTTCGCTACGCCGTGGCAACGGCTCGGGCTTGCCTGGACCCCGCCCAGCCCTTGCTGGGGGCGCTTGTCTCGCCGGTTGCCAAGCACCACGCTGCAATTACCGATCCGGTCGCCTTCGGGAAGCTCTTGCGGTCGATCCACTCCTATTCTGGCCAGCCCGTGACGAAGCTGGCGCTGCGCTTCACACCGCACGTCTATCAGCGGCCGGGCGAGGTCCGCAAAGCCGAGTGGAGCGAGATCGATTTCGACAAGGCGTTGTGGACGATACCGGCTGAGCGAATGAAGCAGCGCCTGCCACACAGGGTCCCGCTTTCACGACAAGCCTTGGCGATTCTACGCGAAGCCTCGGAGTTGAGTGGCGGCGGACGCTACATTTTCCCCAAAATGGGATCGCCCCTGAAGCCGATGAGCGAGAACGCAATCAATGGGGCGTTGCGGCGAATGGGATATGGCCC
>JBJMUK010000259.1:0-3300 GCA_045811225.1 Sphingomicrobium sp.
CAGCGCGCAGAGAATTTGATGATCGTGGACCTGATGCGCAACGATCTTGCCCGGGTGTCCATGGCCGGAAGCGTTGAGGTTCCCGAACTATTCACGGTCGAGACTTATCCTACGGTCCACCAAATGGTGAGCCGGATCACCGCGCGGCTGCGCGAAGGTGTGGATGCGGTCGACGTGCTTCGCACCATTTTCCCGTGCGGGTCGGTCACGGGCGCCCCTAAGATTGCAGCGATCGAGGCGCTTCGGGGCCTCGAGCCCGAACCGCGCGGCGCCTATACGGGATCGTTGGGTTGGATTGAACCGGGCGGCGACGCAGCCTTCAACGTCCTGATCCGCACCATTGAGTGGCCCTTTGGTGCGACAAAAGCTCGGCTTGGTCTCGGTTCTGGGCTTGTCGTCGACAGCGTGCCAAGCAATGAATGGGCCGAGTGCCTGCTCAAGGGGAATTTCGTGAGGTCACAAAGTCAGGAATTCGATCTTATTGAGACTATGGGCTTCGACCCCAGCGAAGGCATTATCGAACTGGACCGGCATCTCGATCGGATGCGCAACAGCGCCAAGGATCTCGGTTTCAATTTTGATCGACACGCCGCCCGCAACGAGCTTCAGGCGGCGACCTTCGGGCGCAAAATGAAAGCGATGGTCAGGCTCTTGCTGTCGCGCAGCGGATCGATGGCGATACAGCTCAAGCCCTATCAAGATACCGTTGAAAGACCTGTCACGGTCGCTCTTCAACCCTTGCCGGTAGATCCCACAGACTTTCGCCTGCGTTACAAGACCACGGACCGACGCTTTCTCGATCAGGCGCGGGAGCGCGGGCAAGCTTATGAAACGGTCTTCGTCGATCCTGATGGCCAGCTGACTGAAGGGAGTCGGACGAGCATTTTCGTCGAGCGAGACGGCACGCTGCTGACACCGCCCATTGGTCGCGGCATCCTGCCTGGAATCCTTCGTGCCAAGCTAATCGATGCAGGGCGGGCGAAAGAGGCCGACCTCAAACCTGCGGACCTTTCAGGCGGGTTTTTCATCGGCAATATCGTTCGCGGGTTGATCCCTGCGCGTTTGGTCTAGGCGGCTATCGGGAATCGCAGAAGGCGGTCGGTCACGGGAACCAACGCTGAGGCCCCCGGGCCGACCTTTCGTAATATTTCAGGATGGCAAGCGTCGAGACCGCCGGTAAAGGCGCCGTAAGCCGGCAGGATCAACTTTCTCGCACTTGCCACGTAGCAGCGCCGGGAGACGCTGCGGCCCTTCATGCTTAGGCGCAGCTTGGGGTGAAAGTGGCCGGAGATTTCAGGCCTAAGGTCATTGACCATCGCCTCATGCCGAAGGACGACGCCAGCGACCTCGCATTCCTCTTCGATGCGACCACCGCAATGATCAATGAAACCGATGTCATGATTGCCGACGACCCACACCCAATCTACTCGCTCGGTCATCGAGGTCAGCAAATCGCGCGCCGTGGCTGACAGGCGATCGCAGCCGAATTTGTCGTGGAAGCTGTCGCCGAGGCAATAAAGCCGCCGAACGCCGGTCCGTCCGATTTCAGCTTCCACCGCGCTTAGCGTTGCGTGTGAATCATAGGGAGGCAGCATCAGTCCGAATCGGGCGAACCAGCTAGCCTTTTCGAGATGGAGGTCCGCCAACAACAGGGCCTTCTCGGCCGGCCAGAAGAGCGCGCCTTCGGGGCTGGCGAGGAAATTGTGCCCGGCGAACGAAAAGGGAACCATGGATTCGGCTGTAGCCCGATTATCGCTGCTATTCCAAATGGTTCATGATGTGATCGCGCAATGCACGCGCGTCGTGCAGTGCATTATGCGGGACGACGCTGTTGGCGGCCGTCGAAAAGCCGTGAAGGGGCACGAAATGCAAACTGACCGGCGGCACCGGAAGCATCGTCCCGGGTCCCGTCACGAGCAGCATTGCCAGCTGCGCAAGATCCTCCGGCCAGTCCGCGACAATATCAGGCGCGCTGTCCAGCGCTAGCCATGCTGCCAGAGCTTCGGCTGCTGCGGAACGCGGCATTCGGGAAGCCTTGAGCGGCTCCGGCACCATATCGAGGAAAGGGATGACGTGACGCTCGACCCACGGATCTATGGCGGCGCCGCATTCCAGTGTGACGTAGAATTCCTCGCCGCCGTCCTCGGGGACGAGAGCAAGGCTCAAAAGCGCTCCACCAAAGCCGTTATATTCGGTGTCGAGAAAGTAGCGCACAGTCGCTTATTGAGGGGGCGGTGCCATCGCGCAAGGCTGACCTTTCGCGGCGGCCTGGCGGCAGGCCTTATCCAGCTTACGTGCCTTCTTGCCGGCCTTTTCCTCGGCCTCGCGGATTTCACGGCCGCGCTTCTCGTCGGCTTCCGACTGGCTGGTGGTAGCCGCGTCCACGCCCTTGGAAACGACCTTGACGGGTAGGGTGACGACATCGATCGCTGTGCTGGCGATCGTTGTGCAGCTCGATAGGGCGAGCAGGAGAACCGGCAGAATCGGGATGCGCATGTAAATACTTTAGCGGCGAGCCGCTTGAGGCGGAATGAACTATTCGATCCGCATTGCTTGGTCTGCCAGCGTCTCGGCCTCGATCAGCAACGCTTCGTCGGCAGTGCCGGCCGGCGCTGCCTCGCGGCCGACGATGACCATCAGGGGCACGGCCATTGGCGTGATGCGGTCCGCCTGGACGTGAATCATGGTCGCCGATGCCCGGTCGACCAAGCGGACAAGACGGCCCAATTCAGTCATTCGCGTCCGGGCGTCGTCCCATGCAGCGCGCAGGAGTAGATGATCTGGTTCATATTTGCGCAGCACGTCATAGATGAGGTCCGTTGAGAAGCTTACCTGCCGGCCGGTTTTGCGCTTACCGGGGTGTTGGCGCTCGACAAGTCCGCCGATCACGGCGACCTCGCGGAAGGCGCCTTTGAGAAGGTAGGAGCGCTCGACCCACTCAACGAACTCGCGCTCGAGAATGTCGGGCGAGAAGAGTGATGGTGGGTCGTTAATCGGCTCAAGCCCGTAGCAGGCGATGCCGTAATCGTTGGCGACGAATCCCAGCGGCTTCAGGCCCGCGTTCTCCATTCGCTTCGTTAGCAGCATCCCAAGGCTCTGGTGAGCGTTCCAGCCTTCGAAACTGTAGGCGACCATGTAATGACGCCCTTCGTGGGGGAAGGTCTCGACCAGCAGTTGGTGCGGCTCGGGCAAGATGGAGCGTTCTGACTGAACTTCGAGCCATTCGCTTACGCCGACGGGGAAACGATGCCAGTCATTGCGGTTGGCGAGCATTACCCGGACTCGGTTGGCAAGGTGGGT
>JBJMUK010000260.1:0-3922 GCA_045811225.1 Sphingomicrobium sp.
TGGACCCAACGCCGACAAAATATTCGGAAATGACCTGCCGGTCGGAAAGATAGCTGTCGCGAACTACTGGCGGCACGCGTTCGACAGGAATGTCGAGTGGGATGCAGAGCAGATAAGCCGTGACGATTGCTGCCTTCCTGCCAAAGCCTCTCCACGGCTCCATGAACACGAAGAAGATCATCAACATATGGGTGTAGCCACCCACTTCTGAATTGATGAGTGCCATGCACATGCTGAGGAACACCAGACGGTGCATGGGCACGACTTCCGGGCGCCACCATGTCGCGGCAGCGGCGGCGGCGATGCTCAGCGTGACGAACAGAACGAAGGCGTGGACACCGATCGATAGCATCTCGACCGTGTGCGAACCGAGCGCCTGGGTGATCGGAAACTGCGCATCTCCATCCAGAAGCAGCCGTACCGGAAGGAACGAGCTGGGATACCAAAGGTCGAGCAGCGTCGCCGCCTTGAACCCACCAGCATAGGCAGTGATGTTATTGTACAATTCCTTGGGCGTGCCCTCGCCATAGATCGCATAGGTTGCGAGATAGACGAGCACCGCCGCGATGATCGATCCTTCGAACCAGAGCCAGCGGCGCTTCAGCAACTGCGCGAAGATTGTTCCGATCAGATAGACTTTGAAGTTCACCGCGCAGCCGGCGAAAAACCACTTCAGCCGTGCTGACCGAAGCAGTGGTCCGTAAGCCAGGATCAGGCACGCGAAGCAGAACAGCAGGACATTCCCGCGTTCCAGCGCATAAGTCATCGACAGCCCGGCACCCAGCGCGAAGGCCCGCGGAAATGCGGTTCGCCGGTCGATCTTCCAGAAGGTTCTGGCGATCAGATAGAAATCGATCAGATAGATGACGACGAGCGAGGACACGCCATACACGTCGCACGCGCGGGCCTCCTCGCTGGCGTTGAACTCGTAGCAGGGTCCCCACGACAGATACTTCAGCACGACGAAGGAAAGCGGCGGATAGATCGTCGCAAAAGCGTCGTACGCGCCCCCCGTATGCGCGAAGGTCGCGGGCGCGAAGAAGTCCATGAAGGTCCCGCTGGGTTCATAGAAGTATGGCTGGGGCAGGTAGCCATAGTACCAGAGGAATCCCGCGCAGTAGGCGAGGCCGACCACCACGGCGGCGGCAAAGGCCAGCTCAACGATCGGTAATGGACGCCGGAACAGGCGGATCATCGGACTAGTCCGAGGCCGGCCGGGTGAAGACGAAATGTTTCAGGATGAAATAGTTGATGAACGACACCACGACGACGGCAACCGCTCCGGCAACGAAGGGGGATTTGAAAAACTGTGCGGCCGCGGCCAGTGCTCCGAGGCCGAGCAGATAATTGACGACATAGGACAGGACGAACCTGGTCTTCGATGCCTCCGCATCCCGGAAAGCATGGCGGCTGTACGTGAAATAATTGAACCCGACACCCAGCGTGTGGGCGATGATCTGCGCAAGGTACATGTTCAGACCAAGCGCCACCAGCAGGGCATACATGCCGTAGCCGAAAACGGTGTTGACGATACCGGCCTGATAATAGCGCCACAGCCGGTCGAGGGAGCCGAGCGCGTCCGTCGCACGCAACGGTCAGTCCTCCGCGGGGAAGTTGACGCGCTCTCGTTCGATCACGAGCGGAGTGCCGCGGGTCCTGTCGGAGATCAGCCGCACCTGCACGCCGATGAGCCCGAGGAACAGGAACAACAGCCCGAACTGTGCTTCCAGCAACGTGGCGAACAGCCACATGCGCGGGTTAGCCCCGACGGCCATCGAATAGACCGCACCAATGAGCGTGACCGCAGTCGCGCAGAAGATGAAGAAGCTGACGTAGAGCGGGACTCGCAGCAGGCCTTTGGACGACCCCGCCAGACCCGACAGCGCGAAGTCGAGTAGCGCCAGGAAGCCGTTCTTTGATTTGCCGCCCGCGCGCGGTGGACGCTTGAAGCTGACCGTCTCGATGCGATAGCCGGTCTCGACCAGCAGCCCTCGGAAGAACGGCTCCGGCTCCTTCAGATCGGCAATGGAGCGGAGCACCTTGGCATCGTAGATGCCGAAGCCCGTCGCGTTCGGGATGATTGGATAGTCGCCGAACTTGCGCTGGAGGCTGTAGGACAGCCGCCTTGTGCCGGCGAGGAGCGGAGACACTTTCCTGGTCTCGCTCACGCCAAGCACGATCTCTGCGCCCGCGCGCCAGCGGCGAACGAACTCGGGGATGAGCTCCGGCGGATCCTGGAAATCGGCGACGATCCCGATCACCGCCCGTCCGGTCGCCTGGAACAATGCGTGCGTCGGCGAACGCAGCTGTCCGAAATTGCGGGTGTTCACGATCAGCTTGATGCGCGGGTCGGACGCGCAGAGCCCGCGCACGATCTCGACCGTGCGATCAGTCGATCCATTGTCGATGAACAGGATGTCGAAGCTCGAGCTGACTTTCTCAAGCTCTTGCACAACCGCGGCGGCGATTGCTGCCGCATTCTCCTCCTCATTGTAGCAGGGGATGACGACCGAGATCTCGGGCGCGGAGGCGGCGGGCTTAAGCATAGGTTTCGCGCACCACGATGCGCTCCCCGAGCGGCGGGCGGAGCTCGTAGAACTCCAGTGCAAGAAGCAGCAGGAGGAGGGCGAGTGCGGCTGCAAGCGGCGGATAATTCAACTGGCGATCGGTATCGATGAACGGCGGTTCGAGGACGCGCACGTTGGCCCTCGACGTCAGATCTTCTGCCGACGTGCTTTCAAGGAACGCGACATAACGGTCATAGATCGCCTGCGCGAACCGAAGGTCGCGCTCAAGCTTTCGCGCCTGGGTCGAGGCCACCACCGCGCGCCCGACATTGTCATTGCGGCCGGGAGTTGTCGTCTGGGCCTGAGCGAGCTGCGCATGCAGCGCCCTCAACTCCGCCTCGATCTGCCGGATGCGGATGTTGTCGGGCGTGTAGAACTGCCGCGCCGCGTTGAGCTGGACTTCCTTCGCCTTGATCGACTGCTGAAGGATCGGAATGCGCGCTCCGATGGCTTCGACGGCCACCGCAGGGTCGGAATAACGGGTGCTTAGCCGGAAGCGGTCGTAGTTGCCCTGTGCTTGAGCCAGCTTGGCGGACGCTTCGCCAACCAGTTGGATCAAGGCTTCCCGCTTCTGCCCGGTTTGTTGGCGGTTGATGCGGGCGAGTTGATCCCGTGTCGCATTGGCGTAGGCCGAGATGATGTCGCGGGCGAGTTGCGGATCCCGGTTGAGCAACTGGATTTGGATGATGCCGCCACGAAGCGCCCGGATGTCGACATGGCGTTCGAGCCAGCGATGGGTCTGGATCCGGTCCTTGAATCCCATCCGGCGCTCGAGCTTGAGCTCCTTGGCAGCCGTCTCCCGCACGTAGACGCTGCCGGCCACCTTCAGGGCGATTTCCAGCGCGGCCTGGTTGCCGAAGACGCTGTTCAGCGCGCCGAGCTGCGTGATGGACGATGTGAAGCCAAGGTTGCTTGGATCGCTCGGCGTCACTGTCACTGCTGCTCGGTAGCGTTCAGGGAAGAAGCCAAGGAGCAGGCAGGCGAGGATCAGGATCAGGAACAGGGCGCGGCGCAGCCACGGCCGGTTCAGTCCTCGTGTCCGGACTAATGTTCCAACGATGGTTTTCGGCGGCGTCACTTAACGATGGCCCCAATCGTTGCGGCGCTCAGGCCAGCCTGGAACAGCACCGTGGTGATTTCCCGAAGCTTCGTCCAGAACGAACCGGCCTGCGCCTTGACGGGTACGAAGACCACGTCGCCTGGATAGACGTGGGCGCTGAGGGCGCCGCGCCGCTGGGGGAGTACCTCGCCGTTGGCGCGAACCACGAAGATGCCCTTCGTATCCGCGGCCCGCAGCGATCCGCCGGCGCGGTCGATATAATCGCGCACGCGCAGCGGCCGGCTATAGTCGATCA
>JBJMUK010000261.1:0-4192 GCA_045811225.1 Sphingomicrobium sp.
AAATCACACCTGGGCCTTTTTCGACACGGACGTTCCCGGTCGCGAGCGCTGGGTTCTGGACGGCATCGACACGCTCCATTGGGACCGGCACGAAGTGCGCTTTCCGACGCGCCGACGCACCATCGATGTCGGATACAACAGCATCCGCTCGGAGGCCCTGGACAGGGCCGTGCGTAAAGCCCTGCGCCCGGACCAGCATCGGCTCGGCCAGCCTGTCCAGACGCTCTCCCCCACATCCGTCTCTCTTGAAGGTGGCGAAAGCCTTGAGGCGGATTGCGTAATCGACGCGCGCGGAGCCGGCGCGATGCCAGGGATTGAACTCGGCTGGCAGAAGTTTGTCGGCGTCACTTGCCGTTTCGCAGAGCCTCATGGCGTGACGGCGCCTGTCATCATGGACGGCACGGTTGATCAAATCGACGGCTATCGCTTCGTGTATCAGCTGCCCGTCAGCGCGACGGAACTGTTGATCGAGGACACGTATTATTCGGCCTCGCCGGTGCTCGACGAGGACAGCCTGCGCGGGCGCATCGGCCAATTCGCGGGGCAAATCGGCGCACGACCAGAAGCCGTCAACGAGGAGCGCGGTGTGCTTCCTGTTGTCATGGATGGCGAGAGTGCCAGCCTATGGGCAGGGGAGCCCGCTGTAAGGCTGGGTATCCGCGGTGGCTTCTTCCATCCGACCACGAGTTATTCCCTGCCGGACGCGGTTGCGAACGCCGCCCTTTTGGTCGAGCAGCACGACTTGTCGGCGAATGCGCTGCATCGCTTGTTCAGGCGCCGCGCGGAGCAACTCTGGGATCAAAGATCCTTCTTCCGCCTGCTCAATCGCATGCTCTTCCGGGCTGCCGAGCCTGACCAGGCCTACCGCGTTCTGGAGCATTTCTATCGTCTCCCGCCACCACTGATCTCGCGATTTTACGCCGCGCGGCTCAACGCCCTCGACAAGGTGCGGGTTCTCAGCGGGCGCCCACCGGTTTCGATCGGCCGCGCTTTGACCGCCATGCGATCGCGTGCTGCATGACGCGGAAGGTGGCCGTCATTGGTTCGGGCTTTGGCGGGTTGGCGCTTGCAATCCGTCTTCAGTCCGCAGGCATTGCCACGACGATCATCGAAGCCCGCGACAAGCCCGGTGGCCGCGCTTATTTCTGGCAAAAGGACGGCCATGTCTTCGATGCCGGGCCCACGGTCATCACCGATCCCTCCTGCTTGCGGGAACTGTGGGACCTTACCGGCGCGGACATGGCCAGTGACGTGGATCTGGTGCCGGTCTCGCCATTCTATCGACTATCCTGGCCGGACGGCACGAGCTTCGATTACGTCAACGATGACGCGCGGCTGGAGCAACAGATCGCGGACCTGAACCCCGCGGATGTTGAGGGATACCAGCGCTTCTTGCGTTACTCTGAAGGCGTATTCGTCGAAGGTTACGAGAAGCTCGGCGCCGTTCCGTTCCTCGATTTTAAGTCGATGCTCCGTGCCGCGCCTCAACTGGCGCGTTACCAGGCATGGCGCTCGGTTTATTCTGTCGTCTCCCGCTTCGTGGCCAACGAAAAGCTGCGCCAGGCCTTGTCGTTCCACAGCCTCCTGGTTGGCGGCAACCCCATGACGACGAGCGCTATCTACGCGCTCATCCACAAGCTGGAACGCGATGGCGGTGTCTGGTTCGCGCGGGGCGGTACGAACCGTTTGATCGCCGGCATGGTGCGTCATTTCGAACGGCTGGGTGGCAGTATCCGCGTCGATGATGGCGTGACTCAGATCACCACCGACAACGGTCGAGCAAGCGGCGTGCACACTGCCAGCGGGTGGAACGGCCGGTTCGATGCAGTCGTGTCGAACGCAGATGTCGTGCGCACGTACGAGATGCTGGGCCACGCTAGTGCCAGCAAGAAATCGAACCGTCTCAAGCGAAAGCGCTTCTCTCCTTCGTTGTTCGTGGTTCACTTCAGCACGGATGGCGGGTGGGAGGATGTTCCGCACCACAGCATCCTGTTCGGGCCGCGATATGGCGAGCTGTTGAAGGACATTTATCGGGGCTCTTGCCTGCCGGACGACCCCTCAATCTACCTGCATCATCCGACAGCGACGGATGCTTCAATGGCGCCGGAGGGCCGGTCGACGTTCTACGCTTTGGCACCGGTTCCGCACCTTGGCCACGGCAGGATCGACTGGATCCAAGAAGGTCCGCGATACGCACGCCGCCTTTTAGACATTCTCGAGCAGCGAATCATGCCGGGCCTGTCGAAGCGGCTCGGCGCGAGCTTCCATTTCGGTCCGCAGGAATTCGAACAGGAGCTTAATTCCCATTTGGGCTCCGCCTTCAGCCTTGAGCCTTTGCTC
This sequence comes from Sphingomicrobium sp., assembly GCA_045811225.1. Taxonomy (GTDB): domain Bacteria; phylum Pseudomonadota; class Alphaproteobacteria; order Sphingomonadales; family Sphingomonadaceae; genus Sphingomicrobium. The sequence continues at coordinate 2,341 of JBJMUK010000261.1, forward strand.
ACGCAGAGCGCATACTTCCGCGTCCACAATCGAGATGACACGATACCCAACCTCTATTTTGTGGGCGCCGGAACGCATCCTGGCGCTGGTATTCCAGGGGTGGTCGGAAGCGCAAAGGCCACGGCCAGATTAGTCATCGAGGATCTCGCGGCATGACCCGGGACGACGTGGTTGCCGGCGCCCGCGAGGCGATCTGGAACGGTTCGAAGTCTTTCCGCGCCGCGAGCCGGTTGTTCGACCCCGTGACTCGGGAGCGCGCTTGGCTGCTCTATTGCTGGTGCCGCCACTGCGACGATGTCGCGGACGGGCAACTCTATGGCTTCGGCCATGGCACGCGTGGCAATGTTGCCGTTCTTCGCGGCAAGACCCGCCGCGCAGCAGCTGGCGAAGCACCCGACGAGATTCCTTTTCGCGCGCTGTCGTTGCTGCTTTCGGAATGCCGAATCCCGGAGCGCTTATTGGAAGACCACCTTCGCGGCTTTGCGCTGGATGAGGCGGGTTGGCAGCCTGAGACGGAGGAAGACCTCATGCTCTACTGTTACTACGTGGCGGGCGCGGTCGGTTGCATGATGGCGATCCTCATGGGCGTCTCGCCGGACGATGAGCAGACGCTGGAGCATGCCGCTGAACTGGGCATCGCGTTCCAGTTATCCAATATCGCCCGGGACGTTCGTGAGGATCTGCAAGCGGGCCGCTGCTACCTGCCCAACAAATGGCTGACCGAATACCGCACCGACCGGGAATCGCTGTTCCAGCCGCAGAACGCTGCTGCGCTGACAGCTATGGTCAGGCGCCTGGTCGATGGAGTGGCGGTTTACGAGCAGGGCGCTCGTAAAGGCGTCGATAAACTGCCGTTCCGGTCCCGGCTGGCGGTGCTGTCGGCGCTGCGCATTTACGGAGCGATCGGCCGCCGCGTCGGCGAGCTCGGGCGCTCTGCTTGGGAGCGTCGTGTCAGCATAGGGAAGATGCGCAAGCTCGCGTTCGTCGTTCCTAGTTTTGTGGAAGCGATTGCGGTCGGACGCCGCTGAACTCCCCAAGTCCGCGGTCAGTGCCGCAAAGGCGGTCCCATACCCGAAAGTAGAGCCCAAAGTTGCAGAGGTATTTCTCGTGATGCCGCTGGTGGTGGCTGGCGGTGATCAGCCAATGACCCGCCGGCCCGCGAACCAGCCAGCGGGGAAAGATTTCCCAGCCCATGTGATTGGTCACGCCCATGACCGTCATGACGCTGAGCACCACCAGCAAGGCGCCGTAGTGAATCGGGATCAGCAGCACGAGGGCGGGGATCAGCACCGCGCCGATTAGGGATTCAAGCGGATGGAAGCTCATCGCAGTCCAGGCAGTTGGATGTCGGCTCGCGTGATGAACGGCATGCATTCTCTTGTAGATGCGGGGCCGGTGCATCAGCCGGTGCGTCCAGTAAAACCAAGTGTCGTGAGCCGCGAGGTAAACGAGTACAGATGCGGGCAGCCACCAAAGCGCATGGTCCGTGCTGTTTGAGTAGATGCGAGTCCAGCCGCGCTCCTGCCAGCCCCAGGCCAGCAAGCCCGCCGGCGCAGCATAGATGAGGGCGCTAGCCAGCGACCACGCAATTTCCCGGCGGATCTGGGCCGAGCGGCGCTGATAGAGATTAGGGAAGCGCTTCGTCGTGAGCCACGCAAATCCGCCGCTCACCGCCAGATAACGGCCCGCTACGATTGCCGTCGTCACGACGATGGAAAGGATGGCGGCAACGATCAAGCTAAGCTCGTGGGGTCCGCATTTCGGCCTGCTTGCTCGCCGCAAGTCGGCGCTTGAGCACATCTGCGGGCGGCGCCCACAGGAAGCCGAAGCTGACCGAACCATGCTTGTTCGT
>JBJMUK010000262.1:0-4602 GCA_045811225.1 Sphingomicrobium sp.
TTCCTTCGGCGTCTTCTTCATGACGCAGTATTTTCGAGCTATCCCGAAAGAGCTGGACGAAGCCGCGATGCTGGACGGCGCATCTCGCTTCACGACTTTCCGGAAGGTGCTGCTGCCCCTGACCATTCCGGCGCAAGCAACCCTTGGCGTGTTCACATTCCTGGGATCGTGGAATGATTATTGGTGGCCGCTGATCTCCGCCACCCGAAGCGACATGTTCACGATGACGGTCGGCCTCGCGTCGAGCCAGATGAACTATGCCCAGACCAGCGGTCTCGGATATCTCATGGCGCAGGCGGTCTTCGCTTCCCTGCCGATCTTCATCGTCTACGTCTTGTTTCAGAAGCATATCGTACGGGCGATGGCGGGAACCGCGGTGCGATGAAGCGCCTGCTCGCGACGATTACTGCCGCAGTCTTGCTTGCGGGTTGCTGGAAGCCTGAGAAGCAAACGCGAATCTATTTGCAGCGGTTCTGGGGCGAGTGCGGCGCCATCTACGGCCACTCGACCGATGTCGCGAAAGCGGAGGGTGAGTGCGGCATCATCACGACGCTCATCAACCGCTTCAATGCCGAGAACCCCGATATCCACGTCGAGTCCAATGTCGTTGCTTGGCCTGGTTACGCCCAGCTATCTGCGCAAATCGCGGCCAAGGATCCGCCCGACCTGGTTACCATGCACCAGGGCGTGCTGACGGACTATGCAACACGGGACCTGCTGGAGCCGATGGAGGGCACCTTCCGGCACGCCCACATCAACGTAAGCGAATTTACTGCGGCCTCTCGAAGCGGGGTCACCAAGAACGGGCACATCTACGCGCTGCCTTGGGACACGATCGGAGGACTTTTCCACGTCAACACGGGATTGTTCGCGAAGGCTGGCCTGATGAAGGAGGGCAGGCCGGTGTTCCCCAATTCCCCGGCGGAGCTTCTGTTACAGGCGCGCCAGTTCAAGGCCAGGACCGGGCTGCCCTATCTGATTCAAAGCCAGGTCAACGATCCCGCCGGCCATGTGCGGACACTTTACACCTACCTGCTGGCGCAGGACGCGGCGTTCTTCCCGGATACGAAGCACATCCGCATCGCCACTCCGCAGGCCCGGCAGATCGTCGCGCTGTTTCGGCAGATCAATGTCGAAGGATTAAGCACGCTCAATCAGGATACGCCGGCTGCGATCAATGCTTTTCTGAACGGGCAGGGGGGCATCTACCCGACCGGTACCTGGATGATCGGCTCCTTCGATCAGGAGGCGAACACGCCCCGCCGCCCGCTATATCACAGTTACGGGGTCTATCCGTTCCCCCGGATTTGGGGCCACCCGTCAGCGTTTGTCGACGGTCACTGCTTCGCCATTCCGAAGGGTGACCGCACTCCAGCGCAACGGCAGGCCATCGCCAGATTCCTGAAGTTCCTGGCGGACCACAATTTCGACTGGGCACGGACAGGTCACATCCCTTCGATGCAGCGCGTTGTCGGCAGTCCACAGTTCTCTGCGTTACCCCACCGGAGCGATATCGCGGCCATGGGCAGCACTGGGCGGCCACTGCCGGGGGCAATCCAGCGCCAGGGTGCAATCGAGGGAATTGTCGGAGAGGAATTGCAGAGTGCAGTGACAGGTCAGAAGCCGATCGACCGCGCCTTACGGGACGCCGAACGACGCACCAACCTGCTGCTCAGCCAAATCGACTAACATATGTTGAGGCTTTCATGCCACAGGGGCGGCGCCTGCGGTGAACTTCGGATAATATCCTTGTAAATCAGTGAGGCCAGCCGCCTAATCTTCTTCATTGGCCGCACCAGACGGCCTCGTTCGTTGGGGGAGATGTTCCATGCGCCGCACTACTATTCTGTGGTCGACGTCCGCACTTGCAACTGCACTGTTTGCAGCACCCGCATTGGCTCAGTCGCAGCCGGCTAGCCCGCCTGACCCGACAGTGCAGGCGCAGGAATCGCCGGCCGACCCGGACCAAGGATCACCCGAGACGGATGACGCGGTGCAGACCGCCTCGGGCGCTGATCAGGCTGCTCCTGGCGACCAGACCATCGTTGTCACTGGTATTCGCCGAAGCCTGCAGTCCGCGCAGAACATCAAGCGCAATTCGCAGCAGATCGTCGACGTCGTCGTTGCTGAAGACATCGGTAAGCTTCCGGACATCACTGCCTCGGCTGCAGTCGCGCGTATCCCGGGCGTGCAGGTCAACCGTGCCGCAGGTGAGGCAGCGCAGGTCCAGATCCGCGGCCTTCCCGACATCAGCACGACCTACAATGGACGCGAGATTTTCACTGCCAATGACCGCTTCGTCGCGATCCAGGATTTTCCGGCCGGCAGCGTTGCCGCGCTTGAGGTGTTCAAGTCGAGTACCGCGAACCTGATCGAAGGCGGCCTCGGCGGACAGGTGAACGTCCGGTCGCGCCGTCCGTTCGACTTCAAGGGCTTCGAACTCTCCGGATCATTGAACGCGGTTCGCTTCACGCAGGCTGATCAAGCCGACTGGAACGGCAACATCCTGGTGAGCAATCGCTGGGACGTGGGGGATGGCGGCGAATTCGGCGTCCTCGTCAACGCGGCGATGACCAACATCGACTTTCTCGATTCCACGCGCGAGCAGTCGGTGAACATGCGACCGGGGCCCGGCGGGGTGCCGATCCCCGACGCGACGCAGCTCTTTTACGGCAGCGGCGACCGCTATCGCCCGTCGGCCAACGTCGCGCTCGAGTACCGCCCGAACCAAGACCTGAAGTTCTACTTCGACGGCCTCTACCAGGGCTATCGCGGACGCGACTCCAACTTCTTCATGATCGATCCGCTTTGGGCGGGTGACACCGTCTTCACCGAGTTCGAAACCGACGACGACGGTCTCGGCAGGCGCGTCCGCGCCAGCGGCGGCCTGCGCCCGGAAGGGTTCCAGGAATTCCACAACGCCAAGACCGACACCTATCAGCTCGGCGGCGGGTTCAGCTACGACATGGATACGCTGCTCTGGTCGGGCGACATTGCCTACACGGATTCCAAGTTCCAGGATCGTCAGGAGAATGTGGACTTCACGCTTCGTGATCGTCCCGATCGCCGGGTTACGTTCGATGCGAACGACGGACCGGGCGGTCCCGGGTTCCAGTACTACGATTACGACACCACCGACCCGACACATTACCTGTACCGCGGCCTGTTCGACCGGGTGTTCAAGACGAAGGGCAGTGATGTCCAGATGCGCTTGGATGGTGAATGGCGCACCGGCATGACGAACCTGCCGAAGGTTCAGTTCGGTATTCGCCACAGCAATCACAAGGCGAGCCGGAACGAGGCTACGAGATACACGTACCAGCTGGACCGAGGATTCAGCCTAACGGACCTGCCGCTCGACACCGGGCCGCTTGAATGCGGCTTCGACTACGAGGACATCCAGGGCCAGACCTGCTTCTTCGGGACCAACTACGACAGTGTCTACGACAATCTCCGCGAACTTCGGGAGTTCTCGAACCAGAACCCGGATGATCCCGATTTCGAGCCGAACAACTTCTATTCGGCCCGGGAAAAGGCCACGGCTGTCTACGGTCAGCTAAGATATGAATTTGACGCCGGTTTCCCCATCGACGGAAACATCGGTTTGCGAGTTGTCAAAACCAAGGATCATCTGAAGGGAAATCAGCGGGATCTGGTCCCCGAGCCAGACGTGATCACGCCGATCGACCGCAGCAACAGCTATACGGACTTCCTGCCCAATGCGAGCATCCGGTTCGCGATCCAGCCAAACTTGCAGGCTCGTCTGGCCTATACGGAGACAAGGACACGGCCGAACTTCAACGATCTTAGCCCGTCGGTAAGTGTGTCTGCCCCGTCGCCGGCCTGTCAGTCGGAAGGGCCGACAAGCCCGCAGTGTTTCCTGTCGGTGAGCGGCGGCAACCCGGACCTGAAGCCGATCGATAGCCGGAACTACGATGCGACCCTCGAATATTATTTCGGGAAGCAAAATTCGCTAAGCCTGGCGATGTTCCGGCGCGACATCCGGAACTTCATCTTCCAATCAACCGAGGACATCCCCGGTGGAGAAGGGGTCAATTTCACTCGGCTCAGCGGACCCTTCAACTCCGGCAAGGGCAAGATCCGCGGTTTCGAACTGACTGGGACCGCATTCTTCGACAGCATCGGCTTGCCGGATTGGACGAGCGGATTCGGCGTGCAGGCCAACTATACGCACATCAATGCCAGCACGGAATTGGCGCCTGAATATCAAGAGGCCCTGCCAGGGCAGCAAGATTTCCCTGGCGTATCGAAGCACGCTCTTAACCTCATTGGCATCTACGAAAAGGGGCCAGTCTCGGCACGTCTTGCCTACAACTGGCGGTCAAAGTTCGTGGTCAATTACCAGCGCACATGTTGCGGCATGTTCGAAGGCTTCCGCGGTCCGCTGATCCAGGACTCCTTGGGGCAGCTCGACTTCTCCGCTTCCTATACGCCCATTGAAAATGTGACGATTGCGTTCGACGCGCTGAATATCCTGGCCGGTTCACAGCCGATCCGGACGTACAAGGCATTCAACGCGGCGGGCGATACCTACCCGTGGAACGTGAAATATCTCGAGCGGGTGTTCTCGCTCGGCGTTCG
>JBJMUK010000263.1:0-12256 GCA_045811225.1 Sphingomicrobium sp.
GCATCAAATGACGATGTTAGCTTAATGTCCGCAAGGGGTCGAAAGCGGACATTCAACCAGCTGTCAGAACCACATGCACTACGAAGTCGGCATGACCGAGGCGGAAGGTGGCTCGCCAGACGCCGAACGATTTTGGACCGGAACCCAATCGCATCGATAGGCCTTCTCGGCCATTTCCTTCCGCAACGTTGGCGTGAGTCCGGGTAGCGCTCCGTCCGGGATGCGGCTCAGCGCGTCCGACGCAAAGCCCTTGAAGTTGCTGTAACGGCCCTGCTGGACATGAACGCCGCCCTGGTAGCCGCTAATGTAAGTGTAGAGTGGCATTTGGGTGGTTTAGCGGCCGTAGCCGAACATCGCACCAAGGCCTTACCCTTCGTCGGCAGAGGATCGCAGCCCCTGGTGCTGACATCGCCTCACTGGAGCGGCAGCTGGCATCGACCCAGCGCCGCATTACCCCTGATGTGCTCGGTCAATTCGGCAAGCTGCTGAGTGATGGCGTAAGGCGCCCGTTCTCAGGCCAAGGTACCCAGTTTTGCGGGAAAATGGCGCGCCCGGAACGATTCGAACGTCCGACCCTCAGATTCGTAGTCTGATGCTCTATCCAGCTGAGCTACGGGCGCGTGGCTCTAGGAGCCGAGGCGCGACATAAGAGGATGGGCCCGAGCGCGCAACCCCGCAAAAGCCGTTGCCGGGTGCTCCGCTGCCCGCCTAAGGAAAGCGCCATGCGGTTTGCTGCCTACATAATCATCGCTGAGACGCTAGTGATCGCCGGTTGTGCAGCGCCCGGGCCGCCTTCGCCGTCCCTGGCCCCTCGGGCCGCCGAGCAGATCGACCCGCGCCTGCCCGTTCTTCCTGCCGGTCCGGTTCCACCACTCAGCCAAGCAGTATCGGCACAATTGGCCGCCTTGATTCGCCAAGCGCGGTCCGGCGATACTCAGTTCGGGCCGGCAATCGCAGAAGCGGAACGGAGAGCGGCTGCAGCCGGCGCATCGCGCAGCGAAAGCTGGATCGTGGCGCAGGAAGCGCTGTCGGCGGCCTCCGCTGCCCGCGGTGATACGACGCGCGCGCTGGCCGAGATTGATGCGATCGGAGCGCAAGCGCTGGCGTCCAAGGGATCGATTGGGCCGGCTGATCTTGCCGCGATTCAGGCGGCAGCGCGCGAAGTCGGGCAAATCGACAACCGGCAAGCTTCGCAGCTGACCGCGGTATCGCGGCGACTGGGGCTCTAGCCGGAGATCAGGCGGGCGGCGTCCAGCGCGTGATAGGTCAGCACGCCGGTGGCCCCTGCCCGCTTGAACGACAGCAGGGTTTCGAGAATCAGGGCGTTGCGCTCCCCACCGCCTGCCGCCGCCATATGCTCGATCATCGCATGCTCGCCGGACACCTGGTACGCGAAGGTGGGCACACCGAATTCGTCCTTCACCCGTGCGATCACGTCCAGATACGGAAGCCCGGGCTTCACCATCACCATGTCGGCTCCCTCGGCCAGGTCGAGTGCAACCTCGCGCAAAGCCTCGGCGCCATTGGCGGGGTCCATCTGATAACCTCGCTTGTCGCCCTTCAGCCGACCTGAAGAACCGACGGCGTCGCGGAATGGGCCGTAGAAAGCGGACGCGTATTTCGCCGCATAAGCCATGATGGCGACCTGCTGGTGACCTTCCCTTTCAAGGGCGGCGCGGATGGCCCCAATGCGGCCGTCCATCATGTCCGACGGGGCAATGATGTCAGCGCCCGCCTCAGCCTGCACTAGGGCCTGCTCGACGAGAACGGACACCGTATCATCATTGATGACGTTGCCCTGCGTGTCGGTGAGGCCGTCGTGGCCATGCTCGGTATAAGGGTCCAGCGCGACATCGGTAAGGATTCCGATGTCCGGCACTGCCGATTTAATCTCGCAGATTGCCTGGCAGATCAGATTGTCGCGGTTGAGCGCCTCTTCCGCCCGCTCAGTGCGCAGCTGTTGGGGCGTGTTCGGGAACAGCGCAATGCACGGCACCCCAAGCCTCGCCGCTTCCCGCGCCTGCGTGGCGATGCGGTCGACCGTCCAACGGCAGACGCCCGGAAGACTGGTAATCGGCTCCTCGTAACCCGTTCCTTCACAGATGAAGAGCGGCAGGATGAGGTCGCTTGGGTGCAGGCGATGTTCGGCCAGCATGTCACGCATCCATGCGGTCGAGCGGCCCCGGCGCATGCGGGTGGCGGGATAGGACGGTTGAGACATTTCAGCAGCCCCTTAACCCTTCGCATCGAGCCAAGTCGAGACGCCGACCCGGATCGGCTCGGGCCTGAAGGAACTCTTGGCGCCCCGCACCGCTAAACAGCAATGACCGAAACGCTTCCCAAGCAAGCCATTCTGATCGTCAACGCGGGTAGCCGCCGTGGGGCTGATGCGTTCGAGGAGGCACGCGATAAGCTGGTTGAGGCAGGGATCGACCTGATCGACGCACAAGCGGTCACCGAGCCGGAAACGATGGGCGACGCGGTGAAAGCGGCAGTGGCGCGCGCACCGATGGTGATCGTCGGCGGAGGGGACGGGTCTTTATCGAGCAACATCGAGCATTTCATGGGTAGCGAAACTATATTTGCGCTGCTGCCGCTCGGGACCGCCAACAGCTTTGCGCGAACGATGCAAATCCCCCTCGAACTGGACGGAGCCATTGCAGTTATCGCCGGTGGGGAACCGCGATCGATCACCCTCGGCTGCATCAACGGCAACCATTTCCTGAACGCGGCTGCGCTCGGCCTTGCGCCGATGGTCGCGGAGACGGTGCCCCATGGATTGAAGCGGCGGCTGGGCCGGCTTGGCTATCTGATGTGGGCAGGCTGGTCGGCAGCAAACTTCAACGCGTTCCGAGTCACGGTGGAGAACGGGCGTGCGCGCCATCGGCTGTGGGGCACAGAGGTCCGGATCGCCAACGGACGTTTTCACGGCGGCATGGAATTGATCGAGAGCGCCGACCCGGAAAGCAGCGAAATGGTCGTGCAAGTGGTCCGAGGCCGCAGTGTGTTTCGCCTGGGGGTCAGCTACCTTGCCTCCGCACTGAAGCTGCGCAAGCGCAAGCAGACTCTGCGCGAGTTCCGTGGGCAGAAACTTCGGCTTGCCACTCGTCCGCCTCTGCAAGTGTCGATCGACGGAGAGGTTGGGCCGAGCACGCCGCTGGAGATTTCATCCATCCCCGGCGGAGTGACCATGGCCGCGCCCCCTAACCGGCGGGACTGAGCGCTCCTCCAGGCTCCCGGCTGGATTCTGCCTGTTCGACGCACTCGTTCTCATCCGGACAATCGGCGGGTGCCATGCGGCTCCGGCGCCAACCGCCGTGCAGGTAAAGCGCCGTCGCCATGATGCTGGTCGCCACCATGCCGAAAGGGAAGCTGAGCCAAAGCGCGTCCGACCCCAGCCAGTCATAGGCACCCAGAGCGACACCGAGCCGAACCGGATACATTGAGATGAACAGGATGATCAGCGGCCATACCACCTGCCCGTTTGCGCGCACGGTGCCGAACAGCACCAGGCTGACGCCGAAGAAGATGTAGCCCCAGGTCGCGATCAGCTGGATGTGCCGGGCAACGGGAAGCGCGGGGCTGCCTGCGCCAAGGAAGATCCCCAAAGCGGTCCGGTCGGCAAGCGTCAGCAGGATGATGAGCGCGCCGGTCAGCAGGAAGTTGAACCCGACGCCAACGCGGGTGATTGCCGAAACCCGATCCCAGTTGCCGGCCCCGATGTTTTGCGCCGCCATGGTGCTGACCGCCGCGCCGAGCGCCATCGCGGGCATTTGCACATAGGTCCACAATTGCTGCGTGACCCCGTAGGCCGCCGTCGTATCCAGCCCCTCCTTGTTCACCAGGGTCAGCATTGCGAGCGCCGAGGTGGTGATGACGATCATCTGCAGCCCCATCGGCACGCCCTTGCGGACGATGATTTTCAGCAGCGCCGGGTCCGGCCGCAGGTAGGCCAGTTCGTGTCCGCGCAGCCGCAGCGGGAGGTCGCGGACGTACATGTAAGCCAGCAGCGCGGCGAGGCTCACATAATTGGCGACCGCCGTTGCGAGGGCGGATCCGCCGATGCCGAGCGCCGGTATGGGACCTAGGCCGCGAATGAAGATCGGGTTCAGTCCGCTGTCGAGGGCGACGCTCAAGCCCATGAACCACAATGGCGTCAGGGAGTCGCCGCTGCCCCGCAGCGCCATCATCAGCATCGTGAGCATGAGCGCGGCTGGAATCGCGGCGAAGATCACGCGCAGGTAGGAGAGTGCAAACGCGCTTGCTGCAGGTGGGGTGCCGAGAAGTGCGAGTATCTGCGGGGCGAACAGCCAGCCGATCAAGGCGATGGCGGCAGCGATCAGCACGAACGAGCCTATCGCTGTCCCGATGATCCTGCGGGCCCCGTCGAGGTCACGCCTTCCGAACGCCTGTCCGATCAGGATCGTGGACGCCATGCCGAAGCCGAACACGAACGCCAGCAGCATGAACATCACGATGTTGCCGTTGGCGGTGGCGGCAAGCGCCTCCTCGCCGAGGAAGCGGCCGACCCACATGGCGTTAATCGAGCCGTTGAGCGACTGCAGGATCGAGGAACCCAGCGTGGGTAGAGCGAACGCCAGCAAGGTGGCCGCAATCGGCCCGTGGATCAGGTCTCTGCTCCGCCGCGGCGGACCGCTGCGTGTAATACCTGCGTCCGCCATTCTGACTTCCTGAGATGCTCTAGCCGAGCCGCTCTAACGCGGATCGAAGCCTTTCGGCCTCAGCACTGCGCTCGGCGTGATCGGACCGGGCCTTTTCAACGGCTTCGGGCTTGGCACGCTCCGCGAAGGCCGGGTTGTTGAGGCGCGCAGACAGGCTGTCCCGGTCCTTCTCTGCAGCGGCGACTGCCTTCGCGAGGCGAGCGCGCTCTGCGTCGAGGTCAATTGCTTCACCCAGCGGGAAGGCGATGGACACGCCGTCGACCAGAATCTGCGCGGAACCGGGCGAAACGGCATCGGCAGCAACGGCCGGTCCGAGCTTAGCCATCCGGGACAGGATTGCGCGGTTTGATTCCATCCGGGCAAGCATGCCCTCGTGGCTGCCGATCACGTGCGGCCTGAGCTCGGCGGTCCACGGGACGTTGAGCTCGGACCGCATGGCGCGAACTTCCGCCACCAGGCGGATCAGTCCGTCGACCTCGAAGCTTGCGGTCGGATCACGCAGTGCTTCCGGTTCCGGCCACTTGGCAAGGATCAGCTCGTAAGGCCGTTCGCACGCGCTCCACAATTCCTCCGTCACGAACGGCATGAAAGGGTGGAGCATGACGAGGATCTGGTCGAACGCCCAGGCGGCAACGCGCTTGGTCTCCTCGTCGAACGCGCCCTTCACCAACTCCACATACCAATCGCAGAAGGTGCCCCAGGTGAAGTGGTAGATTGCATCGGCCATTTCGTCGAAGCGCAGGTCCGCGAACGCGGCGTTGAGCTTGTCGAGGGTGGCGACCACTTCGCCGATGATCCAGCGGTTGACGGGCAGCTCGGCAGCGGGCGCGGAGATGCTGTCAGAGGCGCCGACGCCGTTCATCTGAAGGAAGCGGGCGGCATTCCACAGCTTGGTCGCGAAGTTGCGGTAACCCTCAACGCGCTTTTCATCGAGCTTGATGTCGCGTCCCTGGCTTTCCATCGCCGCCATGGTGAAGCGAAGCGCATCGGCGCCATATTTGTCGATCAGGCCGAGCGGGTCGACGGTGTTGCCCTTCGACTTGGACATTTTGGCACCCTGCGCGTCGCGGACCAGACCATGCAGATAGAGTGTTTTCCATGGCACTTCGCCCATGAACTCAATGCCCTGCATCGCCATCCGCGCATCCCAGAAGAAGAGGATGTCGAAGCCGGAGATGAGGACGTCGTTGGGGTAATGGCGCTGGAGGTCGTGCGTCTGCTCGGGCCAGCCAAGGGTTGCGAAGGGCCACAGGGCCGAACTGAACCAAGTGTCGAGGACGTCTTCGTCTCGCCACAGTGGGATCAGACTAGGGTCAGCTTGTGCGGCGGCTACCGCCTCCGAGAGAGACTCAAACGCCGCAAAGTGGCCGCTGGGACGACCGCGATCAGCGTAGTAGTCGGCTGCTTGGACTAGCGCCTCATCAACGGTTTCAGCGACGAAGACGTTACCGGGTATCGGGCTTCTGGCGAACTCCTTGAACTCCGGGGTAACGTGGATGATCTCTCCAAGATTCAAGTTCCCATCGATATCGAGGCTTGGACCAAACCACGCAGGAATCCGGTGGCCCCACCAGAGCTGGCGGGAGACGCACCAGGGCTGGATATTCTCCAGCCAGTTAAACCAGGTCTTGGCCCAGGTCTCGGGGACGATCTTGATCTTGCCCGACCTCACCGCCTCGATCGCAGGCTCTGCGAGCGTCGCCGCATCGACATACCATTGGTCGGTCAGCCATGGCTCGATCACCACGCCGGAGCGGTCGCCGAACGGGGTTGCGATGGTGCGGTCCTCGACCTTTTCCAGTGCGCCTTCGGCCTCCAGTAGTTCGACCACGCGCTTGCGGGCGTCGAAGCGGTCGAGGCTTAGCAATTCCGCGGGGATCAGGCCGTCGCTGGTCTGCGCGATGCGGGCTTGGCCGTCGAGCATGTTGAGCATTTCGGCGGGTTTGAAGCCCGCGCGCTTGCCCACTTCATAGTCATTGAAGTCGTGGCCAGGCGTGATCTTCACCGCGCCGCTGCCAAGCTCCGGATCGGCATGTTCGTCGGTGATGATCGGGATCAGGCGGCCCGTGATCGGTAACCGCACCTGTTTGCCGACGAGGGTACGATAGCGTTCATCCTCGGGGTGGACCGCAACCGCCATGTCGGCGAGCATCGTTTCAGGCCGCGTGGTCGCGACCGAGATATGACCGCTACCGTCGGCGAGCGGGTACTTGAGGTGCCAGAACTTGCCCTGAACCTCGCGGGTTTCGACCTCCAGGTCGCTGATCGCGGTCTGAAAGCGAGGATCCCAGTTCACTAGGCGCTTGTCCCGGTAGAGCAGGCCGCGCTTGTGCAATTCCACGAACACCTTGGTGACGGCCTTTGAGAAGCCCTCGTCCATGGTGAAGCGCTCATTGGACCAGTCGCACGACGCGCCGAGGCGGCGTAGCTGGCGGGTGATGGCACCGCCCGACTGCGCCTTCCACTCCCACACATGCTCCAGGAAAGCCTCGCGGCCGAGCTCGGCGCGCTTAAGTCCCTGGCTGTCCAAGTTGCGCTCCACGACCATCTGCGTCGCGATGCCGGCGTGATCGGTGCCGACCACCCACAGTGCGTCCTTGCCCTGCATCCGTGCGCGACGAGTGAGAATGTCCTGCAGCGTATTGTCGAGCGCATGGCCGATGTGGAGCGAGCCAGTGACGTTCGGAGGCGGCATCACGATCGTGAATGGCTCGGCATCGTCACGCTGAGGACGGAACAGACCGTTCGCCTCCCAATGCGCATACCAGCGCTGTTCGATGGGGCCGGGTTCGAAGGTCTTGGCAAGCTCGCTCATGCGAGGCGGTTAGCGGCGGGTGCCATGCACGGCAACCTTAGAGCGGGCGGCCCGTGATCCTCGTGATCTCGCGCTTCACATGCTCGTCCACGATCTTCGGCAGATGCTCGTCCAGCCATTGCTTCAGGATTGGCTTCAGCATCTCCCGCACCATCTCCTCGAGCGGATTGACGGTCGGCGGCGGGGGTGCAGCGGCGGCAATCGCGGCCAGCGTCTCAATGGAGCTGCGGCTGGTCTCGGCAGCGTCCTGGTCCAGGAGCGGCGGACCGAGGTTCATCGGCGGAGCGAGCGGCTGATCCAGTTCCAGCACCTCCTCCTCTTCGTCGGCTTCAGGCCCGGCGACGGGCGCGGCGCTGACCTCCGCAGTGACGGTCGAGCGCAACTCCTTCTCTTCCGCGATCACTTTCTTGATCGAGGCAAGGATGTCTTCCATCGAGGGTTCACGGCCGGCGGACTGCATGCCGTCGATATTGCTTATTGCGCGGGCTGAGTCACGCCTTGTGTGGCGGGGGCTGAAACCGGCATTTCCTGCGCCGTGACGGTGCGGGTCGCGACGGGCGTGTGCCGTCCCTCCCCGGCCCAATCGCTCCAGCTGCCCGCAACCCGGCGGTAATTGCCGAGCGGATCGTAGAGCGGCCCACCGTCAAGTCCGAGATCGTCCGCCTCAGCCTGGCCCATCGCGTTGAGCAACTGGAAGCCGGCCACGTACGCGTCCCGCTTGGCGCTAACGAGGGCAACCTGAGAGTTCAGCAATTCCTGCTCGGCGTTCAGGACGTCGAGAACGGTCCGGGTTCCGACGCTGCGCTCGGCGCGGGCGCCTTCCAGGGCGAGTTCATTGGCCTGTACCGCAATCGTGTTGGACTGGATCGCCCGCTGCGCCGATTCGTAAGTGGCGAAAGCGGACCGCGTAGTCGCCACGACCGCACGTTCCGTGCCGATCACCTGCTCCAGCACCTGGCCTTCCAAGGCCTGTGCCTGGCGGATCCGTGCGGACGGCAGGCCGCCCTGGTACAAAGGAATTCGGGAGTTGAGCCCGACGCTGGTCGCGCTTCCGCTGCGCAGAGCGCCCTCAACGTCCCCGGCGACCGTGTTCACATAGTCGCCCGATGCCACTGCCGAGAGGGTCGGCAGCCGCGAGGCGCGAGCGACACTCACGTCGTAGCCGGAAGCGATCGCCTGCCGATTGATGGCGATGAGGTCCGGGTTGCTGACGAGAGCGATGCGGACAGCTTCCTCGGCGGTCGTCGGCAAGGGCGGAAGCGGCGGCGGAGGCGCGAGATCGCCTGGCGCATGGCCAATGACGCGCCGGTAATTCTCTTCGCTGGTTGCAAGCCGGCCCTGCGCGGTGGCGAGGTTCGACCGGCCGAGTTCGAGCCGCGCTTCGGACTGCGCCACATCGGTGCGGGTCAGGTCGCCGATTTCAAAGCGGTCGCGTGCAGCTTCAAGGTTGGTGGTCAGCACCCGCACGGTGTTGTTGTTCAACTCGACGATCGCGCGATCCCGAATCACGTCCATGTACGCGGCGACAGCCTCGGTGAAGACATCCCCTTCAACCGCGCGCAGCGTCGCCCTGCCCGCCTCCACGCGGGTTTCCGCAGCTTCGATGCTGTTGCGAACGCTGCCGCCGCTGAAGATCGGATAGTTGAGGTCGACGCCGGCAGAGAGATAAGGTCCCTTGCCGAGACGGCGCAGCGAGCCGCTCTGCGTCAGGTCGCGGTTCACGCCGACGTTCGCGGCCACCTGCGGTCGCCCTGCGGCACGGGCAATCGCCACGTTCGCGTCAGTCGCGCGCAGCGTTTCGCGCTGGCCAGTCAGGGTCGGATTGCTCCGATACGTCGATACCAGCGCATCGCGCAGCGTGTCGGCCGAGGCGGTCCCCGCCAACAGCGCAGCGACCAGCGTTCCAGTAACAATATTGCGAACCACGCGGCGCACCTTTCGCCTTAGAATGTGAATGTCCGGGGCTTAGCGAAGCCCGGCAAAGCAGCCACGCCCGCATCCCCGATCGATAGATATCCGAATGCGCTCCCGGCCTTGCGGCCAATGATCAGCCGCGTAATCCCACGATCGTCCAGCGCTCCGCCAAGGCGACCGCCGTCCGCGAGCTGATCGATCAGCGCCTGCGGGATGTGCTCGACCGATCCATCGAGAAGGATGATGTCGTAGGGCGCCTTGGCTTTGTAGCCCCGCTCCAGGTCACCCTCGATCGAAAGGTAATTGCCTGTGAGCGCCGGCGAGCCGGTGGTATCCAGCGCCACGACATCCAAGCCGATGTGCGCGAGCACTGCAGCCGAATAACCCGTCGCCGCACCGACGATGAGCGCACGCTCGCCGCGAACCGGCGCCATCTGCGTCAACAACTGCCCGATCACCGCGGGCGGAGAAAGGAAGCGTCCGCCGCCAAGTGCAAGCGAACGGTCGACATAGGCCAGCGGCCGGACTTCGGTCGGGACGAAATTCTCGCGCTCGATCTCGCCCATCGCGCTCAGTACGCCGTGATCCGTGACGCCTTGAGGACGAAGCTGGTTTTCGACCATCGCCCGGCGCGCAGCTGCAAAGTTCGGAACTGGCGTGTGAATTGTCATAACTGTTATATGCCGATAATACACTGCTGTTGCAAGTTGGCTCTTTATAGCCCGCAGGGCGATACGCCAACCGCCCTTCGTCGAACGACGAGTAGCGCGCAGTCTTCTGCCAAGTTCAGGCTTGACCGTGAGGCACAAGCCGGGGAAAGGCCCAAGTCCTCGGCCCGATGGCGGAGTGGTTACGCAGAGGACTGCAAATCCTTGCACGCCGGTTCGATTCCGGCTCGGGCCTCCACTCACTTGTTATAGCGCGTTCGGACCTGCACTGCGATGATCGCCTAAGCTAAGACCCGCCGATGGACCGCCCGGACGTCTTGATGATCGCGCCGATGCTGCCCTCGGTGGTGGAGGCGCTGGACGACGCCTACATCCTGCATCGCCTGTGGGAGCAAGTGGACCCGGCCGCCTTCCTGAGCAGTGTCGGGCAGCGTATCCGAGCGGTGGCGAGCAGCTTTTCCGGCCCGGTCGCGACACCGCTCCTGGCGCAATTGCCGAGGCTGGAGATCGTTGCCAGCTTCGGCGTCGGATATGACAATGTGGACGCGGTTGCGGCGGCAGACCGGGGCATAATCGTCACCAACACGCCGGGCGTTCTGGACGACGAGGTTGCGGACCTGACCGTCGGTCTGCTGATTTCCACGCTCAGGCAAATTCCGCAGGCCGATCGATTTGTCAGGGAGGGGCACTGGCTCCAAAGCGCGTTCCCGCTTTCGCCAAGCTTGCGCGGTCGGCGGGTCGGCATTTTCGGCTTCGGCAATATTGGCCGCGCCATCGCCCGGAGGCTGGCGGGTTTCGACGTGGAGATTGCTTACCACGCCCGCTCACCCAAACCCGACGCCGAGTTCCCCTACCACCCCACCCTCATCGGTCTTGCTGAGGCGTCAGACGTGTTGATCGCCATCGTACCGGGCGGTCCGGAGACGCGGCATCTTGTTGATCGGGACGTGCTAATCGCCCTTGGGCCCAAGGGCGTGCTGATCAACGTAGCGCGTGGCAGCGTTGTCGATGAGGCTGCGTTGATCGACGCGCTTCGTAGCGGGACCATCCTTGGCGCGGGACTGGACGTCTATGAGGAAGAGCCGAGGGTCCCACAGGCGCTGATCGATTTGCCGCAAGTCGTGCTGCTTCCGCACGTCGGCTCAGCCTCGTTCGAAACTCGGGAAGCCATGGGGCGCATGGTCGTCGACAATCTCAGGAGCTGGTTCGAACGCTCGGTTCCGCTGAACCCCGTTCCCGAGAGCCGGCCTTTGCTGGCCTGAGCGGGCTTTTAGCCGGCGGCAGAAAGGCGATAGAGCCCTGCCCCGTGCGGCCCGAGTTGCTGTGACACGCGCGTCTGCATCGGTCCCAGATCGCGGTTCGCCCAGAGATCCCTGACGCGAACACTGCGGCCGAGGCCAAGCCAGCGCAGATCCACGCTCACCTCCGCCGCTTTGTCCCTGAGGTTGAACAAAGCAAGGTAGCG
The DNA here is from genome assembly GCA_045811225.1 of Sphingomicrobium sp. Classification (GTDB taxonomy): domain Bacteria; phylum Pseudomonadota; class Alphaproteobacteria; order Sphingomonadales; family Sphingomonadaceae; genus Sphingomicrobium. The sequence continues at coordinate 11,545 of JBJMUK010000263.1, forward strand.
GTCGGCACCGCCTTCCGGACGGGCGATCCAGGCGCGCATTCCGTCGGCGACGAACACCGGCCGATTATCCGTGCTCCTCTGGTTCACGGCCAGCACTTCCCGGTTTGTCAGCAGGGCCAGCGTCGGCGCGTCGAGGTGCCGGAGGTCTCCACCCATGATCAGCGGCGACCGGGCGATCGACCACAGCGTCATCACCGTCCGCTGCTCGTCCGGCGTGAACTTGGTATCGCGCTCGCCCAAGGCCAGGCGGCCGAGCGGAAGCATGTCGGCATCCGGCCACCCCCCGGGCCGTCGATGCGGGTTCCAGTTTTCCAGGCGCACGAACTGCGCTTCCAGCAACGGCCATTCATCCCAAAAGTCGTCGCTGATGCGCCACATCTGCGCGTAGCGGCGGACGTGCTCCGCTCGCGGAACCGGTGTTTCGCCCGGTGAAAGGCTGAGCATCATCGCTCGCCCGGAGGCAAGGATCGCCTTGTGCGCGGCCTCAATCTCCGGCGCGTGGGCGTCGTAGGGGCGGCTCATGTCGTCCATTTTGATGAAGTCCACACCCCAGGACGCGTAGAGCCGAAACACGCTGTCGTAATAGGCCTGTGCGCCTGGCTTGCGCATGTCGACGCCGTACATGTCCGGGTTCCACGGGCAGATGCTGCTCGTATCGGCAATATCCCGCGCGCGATATTTCGTGCCGAGAATGGGGAGGTTGCGTTTCACC
>JBJMUK010000264.1:0-4445 GCA_045811225.1 Sphingomicrobium sp.
TCGACACCAGCGCTGACAGGCTTGCCCGCAATGGCCAGCTGCTCGACCGAGCTGCCGAGTCTGCGCGCAACGACATGGCCGTCGTGCTCGATGACCTGCCTCGTGCTCAAGCGCTGGTAGAGGCGCTTGGTGCAGAGCTTCGGGGATCCGGCGCGGACACGGCGGCACGTACCGCAGACCTGTCCCAGGCAGTCGCCCGTGTCTCCGAACAGACCCGCGAAGCCGATGAAGTCGTTGCCGCAGCAGCGCAAAGGCTGGTCGCCCACCTTACGCAGATCGAAAGCGCCGGAGCCGCAGCAGCGGCACGTGTCGGCGAAGCGGAGTCAAGCTTCTCGGCCGCGTTGGACAGCTTGCTGGAACGTACGGCAACCACGCTCGACGAGATCCGCAAGGGTGTCGATGCACAATCCGCAGCGGTCGTCGCGCTTGTCGAAGAAGCCGCGAGCGGGCTTGGCCGCACCGGAATTGACGCTGCAGCAGCGCTTGGCTCGGGCGTATCCAGCGCGAGCGCGTCCCTCGACGGATTGTCGGCACGCGTCGCCGAGCAGGAACGCGCGTCGCAACGGATGATCGCACAGATTGAGCGCGGCCTTGCATTGATCGACGAGCGGTTCACCGAGCTTGCGGCGAATGGCGACGAGCGCGCGAACCACTTCCTAAGCTCGCTGACCCGTGCCCGAACGGAGCTTGATGCGCTGGCCGCAAATTCAGGATCGCAGGACGATGCACTTGCCGGGCTTGCCGAGCGCACAACGGCCCTGCGAACGCAGCTCGAACAATTGCATCACGACATTACCACCGGGCTTGGTGGCGCGATCAGCCATGCCGAAGGCAGCACGCAGCAGTTGCTGCAGAGTGCCCAGGCCGCAGGTCCCGAATTTCAGCACCTGCGCGATGTGGCGATCGAGGCGGACGAACGTGTCTCGCGCACAGCTGCCGGCATGGCCGAGCAGAGCGAGAAGTTTGCTGCCTTGCTCGCCGCCTTCGATGAGGGCTCCGTCGTAGCGGAAGATCGGATCACCGAAATGCGCGCGGCGATTGCGGCTGCACAGGACGAAGCGTCACGCTTGTCCGCGGAAACTGGCCCCGCATTGGTTGCAGCGCTGGTTCAGGTCCGCGAGGCCGCGGGCCATGCCGCCGAACGCGCCAGGGAAGCGATTGCGAGCGTCATTCCAGAGAGTGCAGGCAAGCTTTCCGAGGCCACGCGTGAGGCCCTTGAGCGCGCGATCCGCGAGAGCGTGGAAGAGCGGCTGATGAATGTCGAAAAGGTCGCGGCGACCGCGGTGCAATCAGCGCGAGACGCCTCCGACCGCCTGACCCAGCAGATGCTGAGCCTCGGCCAGACGGCGACTGCGCTCGAACGGCACATGGACCAGACCGCCACCGAGCAGCGCGAAAAGGATAGCGAGAGCTTCGCCCGTCGGGTGTCACTGCTGATGGACAGCATGAACTCCGCGGCCATCGACGTTGGCAAGATCCTGTCCGACGAAGTCGACGAAAAGGCCTGGGACTCTTACTTGAAGGGAAATCGCGGAGTCTTCACCCGGCGCGCCGTTCGGCTGCTCGGAGGAAGTGAGACCCGCGCCATCCGCGCCCATTACGACACGGACGGAGAGTTCCAGCAGTCGGTAAACCGATATGTCCACGACTTCGAGGCAATGCTTCGCCGAGTCCTGGCGGAGCGCGACGGCGGCATCATGGCAGTAACCTTGATGTCGTCCGACATGGGCAAGCTCTACGCATCGCTTGCCCAAACCATCGATCGTCGCCGGTAGGATCAGTCGTAAAAGTCGAGATCGTCGACCGTGATCCAGCCGAAGTGCCAGTTCGCGTAATAGATCGAGAATAGCACGGCGGCGAGGATGGCTGCCTTCAACAGGTGCCGGGGCAGGTTGAAGCTGTGCGGCGCACTTTCCGCCTGGCCAGGCACTTTCTCGACGCCCAGTTCCTCACCCGTTCGCACTCCGAAAGGCAGGAGGAAGAAGGCACTCGCGGCGAAAAACAGGAAGTAGATCGCCGCAATCGACGTGTATTTCACGGCCTGACCTGAAGGAAGGTGACGTCCACGACCGGCTTCTTGCCGGTCCATAAGGTGGCGCAACGCCGCACGGCCAACCGGACCGCCTCGCGCACCTTGTCCTCGTCCACACCCGCCGAATAGGCACGGGCGGCGGCGTCCGTGGCGTCGCTCACGAAGTCATCGCGATCCACTTCGACGGGAACGCCAAACGGGCGCACCGAGGGTTCGCCGGCAAGCTGTCCATTTGGACCGACGGGGACAGTCACGGCAATCAGTCCGCCGACGCTCATCTTCCGCCGTTCCTGAATAGTGGCACCATTGGCCGGAAGAATTACATCGCCGTCGAGGACTAGCTGGCCGACCCGCTCCTCGCCAAGCTTCACGGGCCCATCCGGAGCAAGGCGGATCAGGTCGCCGTTCTTCTGGACGATCGCCCGCGGGACGCCATGACCAAGCGCCAGCCTCGCATGTTCCGCCAGATGCCTTGGTTCGCCATGCACTGGCACGACGATCTCCGGGCGGACCCAATCGTACATCTGCTCAAGCTCGGGACGGCCGGGATGACCCGACACGTGCACATGCGCCTGACGCTCGGTGACGATCAGCACGCCAAGGTCCGAAAGCGCATTCATGATCCGGCCGATGGAGACCTCGTTGCCAGGAATGATGCGCGAGGAGAAGATGACCGTGTCGCCCTGCACCAGCTTCAGCTCATGATTGTCGAAGGCAATTCGACCAAGCGCGGCGCGGGGCTCCCCCTGCCCGCCAGTGGCGATGATCAGCACTTCGTGCTTCGGCAGCCGCATTGCGTCATCGAAGCGAACCGGCTCTGGAAAGTCACGCAGGTAACCCGTCGCCTTCGCCACCTTCAGGATGCGATCGAGCGAACGGCCTGCGACGACCACACGTCGGCCAGTTTCCTGAGCGACGCGGCCGATCGTCTGCAGGCGGGCGGCGTTGGAAGCAAAGGTGGTGATGAGAACACGCCCGCGGGCCTTGGACACCTGTTCCAGCATTCCTGCATGGACGCTTTCCTCGGATCCTGAAGGCGCGTTCTGGAAGACGTTGGTGGAGTCGCAAACGAGGGCGAGCACGCCTTCGTCGCCGATCTTCGTGAGTACATCCGGACTGTGCGGCTCACCAAGAACCGGGGTATCGTCGATCTTCCAGTCGCCGGTATGGAACACGCGCCCAAACGGTGTTTCGATCAGTAGCCCATTACCTTCAGGGATGGAGTGCGAGAGCGCGACGAACTGAACCTTGAACGGCCCGAGATCGACGCTTCCACCGCGCTCGACGATATTGAGCTTCACCTGTCCGGTGAGACCTTCTTCCTCCAGCTTGCCGGCGATCAGTCCAGCAGTGAACGGAGTTGCGTAGAGGGGGACCTTCAGATCGGCAGAAAGATAAGGCAGCGCGCCGATATGATCCTCATGCCCGTGGGTCAGGATGATGCCCGCCAGTTGGTCGCGATTCTTCTCGATGAACTCCAGGTCCGGCAGGATCAGGTCGATGCCGGGATAATCCGGGTCCGCGAAGGTCAGCCCCAGGTCGGCCATGATCCACTGACCGCGGCAACCATAGAGATTGACGTTCATGCCGATCTCGCCGGACCCGCCGAGCGCTAGGAATAGAAGTTCTTCGCCTGGTATCATTGTGCCTTCGCCACCACTTGCCTGTGGAGCAGGTTCAACCCCTGAATGGTGAGATCAGGTTCGATGACATCGAAGACGGCCGTATGTTTGGCGAACAGGGTTGCCAAGCCGCCGGTCGCCACGACCGTAACGGAACGATCTACTTCCGCTTTCAGCCGCGTGATCAGGCCTTCGATCATCGCCACATAGCCCCAGTAAATCCCAATCTGCATCTGTCGCTCCGTCGTGCGCCCGACTACGCTGAGATTGTCCTTCGGCGCTTCAATGGCAATGCGGGGAAGCTTCGCTGCGGCACTGACCAGCGCGTCTAGGGACAGATTGATCCCGGGCGCGATTATTCCGCCTTTGTAGGATCCATCGGCAGCAACAACGTCGAACGTCGTCGCTGTTCCGAAATCGATGACAATGAGGTCGCCCGGGTGCTTTGCGTGCGCAGCCATAGCGTTAAGGACGCGGTCGGCGCCCACGCTGTGCGGCTCGTCTACGTCAAGAGGGATCGGCCACGACGCCGGGCCCCGGCCGGCGATAACGGGAGCCACACCGAAATATTTGGTGGCAAGCACTTCAAGATTGTGGAGTGCCCTGGGGACGACCGTGCCGATGATGACCGCACTCACGTCCCGCCGCGTAAAGCCCTCGAGTTCCAGCAATTGGTGCAGCCAGACCGCATATTGATCCGCCGTCCGCCGTGCATCTGTTGCGATACGCCACCGCGCCTTGATCTGCTCGCCATCGAGGAGAGCAAATACGAGGTTAGTATTGCCGGCATC
>JBJMUK010000265.1:0-14811 GCA_045811225.1 Sphingomicrobium sp.
AGCTTCAGGCAGGCGAACGCCGCTGCCATGGTCGCTGGCGGAAGGTCGCCGGCAACCAGTCGCGAGAACAGCACATGCGACTGTTCGCGAGAGATGCTTCGGCCCTCAAATAATTCGTCGAGTCCGTCGTCCGGACGTGGCTCGGGTAACGATGGGTCAGGCAAGGACATGGTTGAGTTGCACCTGGACTTGGTTGCCGGACGTCTTCGTCCGGCCAGAGGGATTGGGCGGCTGTTTAGCTCAGCCGTGCCATCGCGCGCCGGCAGTGCCGCGCCAGTGGCGCAGCCTACGTCCGGCAGGAAGGGCAATCCGGTGCATCATTGCCCGACTGCTAGGGCAGCGCCGGAACCTTCGTCAAGGGCGCGTGCCTGTCGCTTGACCTGCATCAAGCCTGCGGCGACACGCGCGAGATGATCAGCTTCGATGAAGCCACTGCCCTGGTGCGATCGATCGCTCAACCGCTGGGCACGGAGCATGTCGGCATCGCACAAGCGGCGGGGCGCGTGCTCGCGGCGCCGGTCCTGGCGCAGATCGCATCGCCGCGCACGGACGTATCGGCAATGGACGGATATGCGGTTCGAGAGGCGGACTTGGAGAATCTGCCGGCGCGCCTGCTAGTCACGAGCGAGTCCTTTGCAGGTGCCGGATCGCGAGTGCCCGTCGGTGCTGGCGAATGCGCGCGCGTTTTCACCGGATCGCCGCTGCCGCCAAAGATCGACCGCGTAGTGATGCAGGAGAATGTTCGCCGCCAAGGCGATCTCGCCATCATCGACCAGCATCCCGGACCCGCCCGGCACGTCCGTGCGCGGGCGGGTGACTTCGAGGTTGGTGACGAGTTGCTTGCCACCGGTCGCCTACTCGACGCGCGTGCAATCGTCGCTGCAGCCGGTGCCGACGTTGCCGACTTGCTGGTCTTCGCACGCTCGCGGGTGACGATTCTCAGCACCGGCGACGAACTTGCGGAGCCGGGCACCGCCGCGGGCATCGAGGACGCGATTCCCGAAAGTGTGTCGTTCGGGGTCGCGGCCCTGGCGGAGCAGTGGGGCGCCGCAGTGGTCGCCCGGCTGAGGCTTCCAGACGATCTGCCACACATGCGCCCGGTGGCGGAACAAGCGATCGGACAATCGGATGTTCTCGTTGTCACCGGTGGAGCATCGGTCGGCGAGAAGGACTTCGCCAAGCGGATGTTCGATGAGGCGGGGTTGGAACTCATCTTCTCGAACGTCGCGATCAAGCCGGGGAAGCCCGTCTGGATTGGAAGAGTAGGCAAAACACTGATCGTTGGATTGCCGGGCAATCCAACGTCCGCGCTGGTCACTGCGCGCCTGCTGCTGGCGCCTCTTCTTTGCGGCCTTTCGGGCCGGAATACCGATGACGCTCTGCGCTGGCATCGCGCTCCGTTGCTCGCAAGGCTGGCGCAGTGCGGTGGCCGCGAGACCTTCCACCGCGCCCGGTGGGCCGATCATGAGGTCGACGTTCTGCCAAACCAGGACTCAAGTGCCCAGCGGGTCCTCGCGGCCGCGGACCTGCTTGTGCGCCAGCGCGCTCATTCCCCCGAATTGTTGGAAGGCGAAGCCGTCGACGTGCTGGACTTCTAGCGAGCGATCATTCGCTCCGCCGCAAGCAAGTCCTGCTGCGAATTTATGTTGAAGAACGGGTCCGGCGGATCGCTCGGCCAATCCACTGCGGTGAAGCCAAGTTGCTCCGCCAAGCCCCACAGCGAGGTCCTTCCCGTGGCGATGTAGTCGTTCAACCCCACGACGGTTTCCCTCCGCCACAACGCGCAGACCGGGTGCAAATGGCCATCGCTTCGGGCGATCGCGACTGGGGCCTCCGTCATCCCGTGCTGGAGCCGCGCGGCCAGGTCGGCCGGCAGAAATGGCATGTCGGAGGCGATGGTCAGCAAAGCATCGAACTGGAGCGCGTCGGCGAAACGCAGCGCACTTGCCAATCCACCCAGCGGACCTTCGATGAGCGGGTCGTCCGCAATCACCGGACAGCGAGCGTTGGGAACTTGCAGAAGGTCGCGGACTGTTATGACAATCTCGTCCGACCATTGCTGCGCCAGTGACACGGCCCGATCGAGCAGTGTTCTCCCCCCCAAATGGCGGTCCGGCTTGCGCCCGCCGATGCGCTTACCCTCCCCACCCGCGAATATGCCGACCACAATCTTCATCGCAGGAGCAACTCCACGATGCTCAGCCCCCGGTCACGCTCATGTGCCGGGGACCTGCGGGGCCTGCCGCACCGATCGCGAAATGGTGGCGCTTGGGTTTGCCGGCCAGCAGTTCGTCGAGGGCCTGTTGAACTGCGGAAACGCCGCCATTGCGAAGCAACTCCCTGAGTTCGACCTTCTGGTCGTGCCCAAGGCAACCGTACACCGTTCCCGTGGCGGCGATCCGAATGCGATTGCACCCCTCGCAGAAGTTATTGGTGAGCGGCGTGATCAGCCCAAGTCGCACGCCGGTGCCGGCGACGTCGAAATAGCGCGCCGGGCCTCCGGTTCTCGCGACCGAAGGGATCAAGCTGAACTCCCGTTCGATCTGCTCGCGAACGCTGCTGAGGGGCATGTAGCGATCGGCGCGGCTCTCCTGCACTTCACCTAAGGGCATGGTCTCGATCAGTGTCAGGTCATGCCCTTGGACGGCACACCAGCGCAGCATGGGCGCGATCTCATCCACGTTGATGCCCTTGAGGGCGACCATATTGATCTTGATCTTCAGGCCAGCGCTGGCCGCAGCCTGGATCCCGGCCAGCACCTGCGTCAGATCGCCGCGGCGCGTGATATGATGGAAGAGTTCAGGATCGAGGCTGTCCAGACTGACATTGATCCGTCGCATGCCCGCGGCCTTCATGATGCCGGCGAACCGGCCAAGCTGCGTGCCGTTGGTCGTCATGGTGAGTTCGTCGAGGCCGTGGCCAAGCCTGCTGCCGAGGCTCGCGATCAGTGCCTCGACTCCTTTGCGGACGAGAGGCTCACCCCCGGTCAACCGGATCCGCCGCACTCCACGGCCGATGAGGATGTCGGAAAGCTCCACGATCTCCTCAAATGTCAGGATGTCCCTGCGGGGCAGGAAGGCCATTTCCTCCGACATGCAGTATCGGCAGCGGAGATCGCAACGATCGGTCACCGACATGCGGACATAGGTGATCCGCCGACCGAAACTGTCGATCATCGGACGCATCGGGGCGTCGGTTGGAGACTGGCTATGCTGCATAATGCCCATCTTCCGGCATGATGCCGCCCAGAAGCCAAGGCAAGCGGGATAAATTCACCTTCATCCCCGCAACGCGGCCGATTTGCGGGCTCCAGTCGAAAAGGCTCGTTGACCAAGTCCGCGCCGTTGTGGCAGGCGGCGAGAGCATCGACAGCCGCTTGGTCCACGACCAGGTGGCATGCGTTGCGGGTGTAGCTCAATGGTAGAGCAGAAGCCTTCCAAGCTTACGACGAGGGTTCGATTCCCTTCACCCGCTCCAGAAAGACAATGGCCCCAAGCCGTTGACACTAACCGGGCGCGCCGCCATTTGGCGCGCCTCACCATGCTCATCAGTCTGCGGGCTGTCCGGGTGTGGCACGCCTCGTGGAGAGGTGGCCGAGTGGTTAAAGGCAGCAGACTGTAAATCTGCCCGGGTTTCCCGTACGCTGGTTCGAATCCAGCCCTCTCCACCAGCATTTCTCAAAATCTTGCGTTCGCCCTTCGGAAGAATTGGCGCTTTTTCGCTGATTGACATAGGGTCACCGGATTCGGGCAGGCGTTGTGCCCATCCCATAATCGGGAGCGTTAGGAGCGGATGGTGCCAAGTATGGCAATCGGCGGCATGGACCCTGTTGACGACGTTCAGCAGCGCATTGCGCGTTTGAGCCAGGGTCAGCTCGACTGTCTCCTATTGGTGGACCAACACCTGTCTTCGAAAGAGATCGCCGCCGAACTGGGCATCTCTCCTCACACCGTCGACCAGAGGGTTCGCGGAGCCCTCCAGATTCTGGGTGTCGAGCGCCGCGCCCATGCCGCGCGCCTGATCGCACAGCACTGCGGACCATATCAGCGATTGATACATCAATCGCCGCACATTGAGCCCGGCCGCCAATCCGACCAGCAACAGGGGGCGGTCAGTCATCAGATTCGGCACGCTGACCGTGCAGGGGAGATTGAGGGCGCTGGTTTCAATACCGAGCAGAGGCCCGCATTCCTTCGGTCTTCCCTGCCTCCGCCGTTCGCTACGAGGAGCAACCCCCGGAATGAAATGAGTGTCGGTCAAAGGTTGCTCTGGATCGGCCTAATCGCGATCGGGGCGGCTTTTTCGGCGGGAATGTATCTCGCCGGTCTTGAGAGCCTTTCGCGCCTTCTGACTCGCTGACCGTACTCACGCCATTCCGAACAGTCACTCCGCGCTCATGCGCCGGAGAAGGAGCAATCATGCGCAAACAGATCATTGAGAACGCCGCGTACGAAGTGGCTACCCAGGTCCGCTCCGTCGAAGACAGCATCGACGCGACGCTCGCCGAAATCGCGGAACTGCAGGGCAAGATGCTGCGCGCTCGCACGGCAGTCGGCGCTGGAGTGGCGACCGGCCATGGCGCGTTCGAGCAGTTGGCGCTGGCCATGCAAGCGCTCGTAACCGCTCGCGGTGGCATCATGCGCTGCCACGCAGAGCTGGCTCAGGCCCGACAGAATGTTCCGGGACTTCGCACGATTTCCTTTGGCGAGGGCGACGAATGCCCCCCGCCATCCGCGCGCGTCGACCTGCGCATCGTCGCTTGAGTTGATTGGCCGGGCTATCCGCGGGTAGCCCGGCATCACGCCATGCTGAGCCCACTCACCTACTGGATCCTGCTCCTCACCGTCTCCGCCTATGCGTTCGCGCGCGGTAGATACGATGAACGTTGGGCCGCCCTGGTCTGCATCGCGGCCACGGTCGGCACGGTGCTCGTCAACTCGCCACTGCGGCAGCGGTTCTCCAGCGTTGAAGTCGGCGTGTTTGCCGTGGACTTCTTGGCTCTTGCCGCCTTCACGCTGATTGCACTGCGGACCGATCGCTTCTGGCCGCTGTGGGTAGCTGGACTGCAGCTAACAACGACATTCGCCCATCTGCTGAAAGCAGTGGACGTCAGCCTGATTCCGCAGGTCTACGCGGCGGCGGCGCGCCTTTGGGTATACCCCATTTTCCTCATCATCGTGATCGGGACCTGGCGGTCGGATCGGCGCAGGACGCAATCGGGCGAACCGACGCTCGTCTGATCTGATGCTTGCATGCTGGCGCTCGCCCTCGCAAGGAGGCGCATGGCCCGCAAGAGATCGCACCAGCCCAAGACCAGCTCCAACCGGCCCCGTTTCTGGGGCAAGCATGCTGTCGCGGCCGTACTCGATAATCCGGACCGGCGTGTCGTGAAGGCATGGGCGACCCAGGAAGCGGCCACGTTCATGCAGTTTCCGAAAGAGGTTCAGGTCACGATCGCGGATGTGGCGGATCTCGGGCGCCTAGTCCCGGGCGATGCCCCCCACCAGGGTGTCGTGATTGAAACCGAGCCTCTCGAAGACATCTGGCTCGGGGACATGCTCGCTGAAGCGTCGGAGCGCGCAGTGCTTCTGGTACTCGACCAGGTCACTGATCCGCATAACGTCGGCGCAATCCTCCGCTCGGCGGCCGCGTTCGGCGCGGTTGGTATCGTTACGCAGGATCGCCATTCGCCGCCGGAGAGCGGGGCACTGGCCAAGGCTGCGTCGGGCGCCCTGGAGCGGGTGCCGTGGGCGAGGGTGGTCAATCTGGCCCGCGCGCTGGATGAAATTGCCGAGGCTGGTTTTTGGCGGATCGGCCTTGCCGGCGACGCCGACACGGACCTCAAGTCGGCACTCGGCCCAAAGCGGATCGCCCTCGTGCTTGGCGCGGAAGGGCCCGGGATGCGTCAGAACACGCGCGAGCATTGCGACGCCGTCGCGCGACTGCCGATTACTGACGTGGTGGAAAGCCTGAACGTGTCCAATGCCGCTGCAGTGGCGCTGTACGCCGCAACCACGACCTAATGGTCCGGACTGTCGATACACTTCGGGTCGCAATCGACCATCTTGCAGGGCGCGAGCCGGCATTCGCCGCCCTCGTGGAGCGGCACGGGCCGCCAGAGCCACGGAGCAGCGAACCCGGCGCCCACACGCTTCTTCGCACCATCGTTGGCCAGCAGGTGAGCGTTGCTGCCGCCCGCTCGATGTGGGCCAAGCTGGAAACGGCCTACGGCTCTCCTCCGAATCTGCGCGCAATCCTTCGGGCATCGGACGAGGAGCTTCGTCTCGCTGGCCTCTCGCGTCAGAAGGCCGGCTATGCGCGCAGCCTCGCCGACCTGGTGCTTACGGGGCAGCTCGATCTCGACAATCTTCCTGCCAATGATGAGGAAGCGATCGAATTGCTGACGCGGATCAAGGGCATCGGCCGCTGGTCTGCCGAGATTTACCTGCTGTTCGCCGAAGGGCGTCCGGACGTCTGGCCTGCCGGGGACCTTGCAGTGCAAATCTCGGTCGGACGCTTGCTTGGCCTGGACGGGAAGCCAACTGAAAAGTCGCTTCGCGAGCTCGCTGAACCCTGGCGTCCGCACCGGGGCGCGGCGGCCATCCTGGCGTGGCACGACTATAATAGCGCCGTGCTCTAGGAACGCGGCGCGGCCCCGACGTTTACTGACGGACGTGAACGTGGTGTTCGCGAGCGCCGAGATTGCGGAACAACCGCGGCCCCAGGTCCATACGGAACGGCGCCATCTTCTCGCCTTCACCCTCTCGTCCGACGAGATAGCTGCGGGACGTCTGCCCCTGTCCACCACCCCAGCGGTAGAGCGCGTTGAAGCCGATCAATGGAACGATCAACTGACGTCCGGCGACCTGAAAGACACGCAATTGTTCCACCGGTAGGTTCACCGAGCTCTTGAACTGCATGCCCTTCAGGGGCGCGAGCGCTGGGACCGCGTCCCCTTTGCCGAACGGATTTGCGAAGAAGCCCGCGATCTCCTGATCCTGCGCCGGGCCTGCGTTGAACATCATTGCTTCGATCAGCAGGTCGCGCGCAATCGCACTTCCGGAGTTGGTCACCGAGACCTCGAACTCGATCGTGGCCTTGGCTGGCTCAACGATGCAGCGCAGCGGCGTGAACTCAAGCTCGATCCACGGCCGCAGACGGGCCGACACCAGGCCAGGCGAGGCGGGAGTTGCCGACGCCGACCGGCCAGCGAACTGTGGCGCTGGCGCCGGTGCTGGCGCGGGCGGGGGCTCTGGGGGAGTCCGGGGCTCGGCGGGAACGAAGGTCTCCAGCGCCCTGCTTGCTCCAGCCACGGCCTGTCGTCGCTGCCGAGTGGCGAGGTACACAGCGGCAGAGCCGATCGCTGCCGCTGCAAGGAGCGCCACCCACAACCAGCTGGACGATCCATCGTTCTCCGCAGGCATGCTGGCCGCTGGCGGCAATGGAGCGGGCAGCAACGGTGGTTGCGACTGCAAAGGTGCACCCGGTGAGACGCTATCCGCCGCCGCAGCCTCACTGGCCGCGGCTGATCCGGTTTCGTCCTCTGGTTGGACCTGCACAGTGACCGAGCGGGCCGGTCCGGCAGGCGCCCCTTGCGCCGAAGTATCCCGCGAAGTCGTAGGTGCGCCGGTCGCAGGCCGGGACGGCGCGGGAGTCGGGGCAGGAGTTGGCGCAGGGCGCGAAGTTGCCGGAGCCGGTTGCTCGGCCGACGGGGGCGTTTCCGCAGGCCGGGTGACGGTGCCCGGCAGGGAGAAGTCGCGCAACTCGCGGGGTCCAACGGCGTCGGCCGGCGGCGTCTGCTGCGAGGTTGCCGGTTGCGACTGCGGCTGGGTCTGCGCGTAGGCCGCGCCTCCCGTAAGCGCCATCAGCGCCGCAATCGTGAAGGCTACGCCCGCTTTCATTCTTCTGCCGCTCGCCTGTCGTGATTGCAGGCGTTCATGCCCGCGCAGCCGCCGCAATGGCCCGCAAGTCGGGCAGGTTCAAGCGTGCGCTTGCCTAGCGTGCGTCGACCAGCACCAGTTCCGCGCCGTCTTCCGCCTCGATGCGCAGCTGCGACTCACCCGTAACGGCAATTCCGTCGCGAGCATTGGCAGCAACGCCATTGACCCGTACCTGCCCGCTAGCGACGAGGTAGATGTGACGGGCCGGATCGGCCGCAAGTTCGATAGACTCGCCCGTTTCCAACGTGGCACCCAGGATCCGCGCGTCGGCATTGATGGTCAGCGTGCCATCCTCTGCGTCCCCGCTTGCCAGCAACTGGAATGCACCCTGACGCGATTCCTTGGGGAACGGCATCGCGCCCCAACTGGGCTGCGCGCCCGGCCGGTCGGTTTCGATCCAGATCTGGAACAAGGTCGTTTCCTCGTTTTCCAGATTATATTCGGCGTGGGTCACGCCCGTGCCGGCACTCATCACCTGCACGTCGCCGGCGCCCGTCCGACCCTTGTTTCCCATCGAGTCCTGGTGCGTGATCGCGCCCGTTCGGACGTAAGTGACGATTTCCATGTCGCGGTGCGGATGCGGAGGGAAGCCGCTTTGCGCCCCGATCTTGTCATCGTTCCAAACGCGGATGCTCCCCCAACCCATTCGGGCCGGATCGTAGTAACTCGCGAAGGAAAAGTGGTGCCGGGCATTGAGCCAGCCGTGATCAGCGTGGCCAAGCGTTTCGAAGGGTCGGATGTCGATCATGACGGCAAAGATGGGCGCCCTACGCCGACCCTTTCAAGTGTCACGAATGTAACCTCCCCAACTGAGGCTTTCGGCCATGCTTTACGAAACGGAGTTTGGGCGTAAATCAGTGCCTCGCACAGGTATTTGGCAAGCATCGATGAGCGAGCGACGATGAACGTCCTTCAAGGCAAACGCATCCTGCTGGTCGAGGACGAAGCGATCATAGCCTTCGCGATGGAGGATATCCTTGCGGACCTCGGATGCGAGGTCATCGGCCCGGCGTTGAGGCTGGAAGACGCGAAGGTACTTGCCGGTTCGGACCGCATCGACGCCGCGATCCTCGACGTGAACCTGAACAATCTGCGGAGCTACCCGGTCGCTGAAGTGCTCGAACGAAGGGGTGTGCCGTTCCTGTTTGCTACCGGCTACGACAATGAGGGCATCGAGTGGTCGGGCCGCCCGGCCGAACTTTTGCCTAAACCCTATCGGCGCGAGCAAGTGGAGGCCGCCCTCACCCGTTTGCTGGACTGAGAGCAGCCTCGAAAGTCTGCTTAGATGCGGTTGAGAACCGCGTTGATGCGGTGAACTTCACCACCGGTCTTCACCACGATGGTAACGGGCTGATCGACCTTTGCCTTCTGGAGTGCCTTGGGCATGTCGAAGATAAGGTAGCCGCCCCAGGCTTCCTTTGGACCGACCGCCAGCGGGCGGAGCACACCGTTGATGCCGTCGAGAAGCTTAACCCCCGGCACGCTGTCCGCGAAGTCGTCGACCTTGCCGGTGTTTGCGGTCGGGCTCTCATTCGAAAGCTTTCCGCCGCTCACGTTCCCTGCGGTCAGACCGCTGTTCTGCTGCTGCGCATATTGGGTAAGGCTCGACTTCACGGCCATGTCGACGGACCGATTGATCCCCACCTCGCTGGTGATCAATCTCTCGCCCTGGTCGAATGCGCTGAATGGAACCTCAGCAAGAGCAGTCCCGTCGGGCAACTCGACGCTGACTTCCTCCGGCCCGAACTCATAGCGCTGGGTACCGAGGTTCATCACAAGCACGCGGACGGTACCGCGCTTCGTGATCCGATTGCCTGGCGCAACGATGCGCATCCGCGTCTTGTCGGTCGTGACATCATAGACCTGGAGACCGCCGCGGCCCCTCAAGACCTTCCCCTGCCCTTGCGCGAACTCAAGCTTGTAGTCCGCTGCCTCGGCAGTCGCGGCCGCGCTCAGCAACAGTGCGGCTCCCATCAAAATCCTGCGCATACCGTACCTCTTCCACTGCGGTGTGGAGCGAAAAACGCGGCCCCCGACTTGCGACTTAACAAAACTCCGGCGTGCGGAATAGTCGGGGCTACGTCGCGAGCCCACCCACTTTCATAAGAGCAGCTATCTGAGGTGCCGGTGAAGCTCCCAGACTTCCCAATAATCGTTGCGACTGAACGGCAGCAGCGAGGTGAGCCCGTGAACGGTCGCCGGCCCGAGCTCACGCTTCAATTCCGTCAGCCTGAGGAACAGCCGCCCGCTGTCGGTCAGCAGCAGATGAGTATCGCCCGACTGCTTGAGCATCGTCTCCTCCGATTCGAGCACAAGCCTGGTCAGGACGAGCACATATTCACGTATCAAGGAGCCCATCTGCTCACCGGAGCGCGCCACCAAATCCGCGATACGGCGCCAGCCGGCAGTGTCGGGGAAGGCGCCGGCGTCCAGCGCTGCAAGCAACGCCTTGTGTGCGTCTTCCTCCTCGACCAGCCACTCGCGCGCTTCCTTGGTGCCGTATCGGAAGATGGCGATCAGTACGAGCGGCGCCGTCAGCAACGTGCCCAGCATCGCCACCATGGGCCGGTCCGGAAACTGGTTGAACAGGGTGTGGATAGCGACGGCGATCAGTAGGCCGGGCACGAACCACAGGATGTTGAAGTGGAAGTCTCCGGCGGCGGCCCGCGTCCTACGTTCCGCAAATTGGTGGGCAAGTGCCGCGAGAATGGCGGCGGTCGATCCATGCATGATTGCCGTCCCGGCGCCGCGGACCATCCACACGCTCGGCATCAGGTCGGGGAAGCGGAGCAGGTAAATGATGTTTTCGACGACGGAAAACCCCGCGCCGATAGTGAAGCCGGCAATCAGCGCATCGACCTTCAGGCCGATCTTGTTGAAGCGGAAAAGGCCGATCACGGCCACCGCCTTCAGACCCTCCTCGATCCACGGAGCGACGACTCGGCTGTAGAAGTTGAAGCCTAATGGGAGCGTATCGAGGAACACCCCGCTGATCGGGTAAGCGACGGCCGCCGAGCAGGCTCCAAGCAGCAGCAGGCCGGCCGCTTCGCCCCTGCTCATCAACTTGAACACGTCGAGCCAGTAAAAGCTGCCAGCCAGGACCAGCACCGGAACCAGTGCGAAAGACCAGTTTATGACCTCGATCAGCGTCATGGGTTCGGGGCTACAGGATCTTCAGCGAAGCAAGCAGCTCCGTCTGTCGATAATGGCCATTCGCCCAGCCGGAGCCTGCCCCGACGGAGAAGACCATCGGCAGGCGGAGCGCGATGGTGAAATTGAGGTCGAGCTGGGCCCCAGCGTTTATGTATTGGTTCGAGTGCCCATCCACGGTCCGGGTCGCCATCACTCCGGTGAATAGCGCCGGGCGAAGACTGCTCAAATACATCAGGGGCGTCCCCAATTCGGCGAAACGGATGGGCGGAAGATTGACCTCGCCGGTCAGCTTGCCGAAACTGCGGGCATCGATCTCATCGATTTCGAAGCCCGGAAAGCTTTCCAGTTCGCGGTACCGTTTGACCGGCCGGTTATCGACATAGTTGTTGCGGAACGAACCGAAGTAGAAGCTTGCAAGCGGACTGTCGCGATTGCCCCAGGCCTGACCGGCATGGGCGTAGATCCAGGCCGAGCTGTTGGCCAGCGGCAGCGGCACTCCATAATCGACACCGCCACTGATTTTCGGGAAGGCGTCACCCGCGGCATAGTCCACTCCCGCAACAAACCTCGCCGCAATTCCCTTCTCCCGATCGACGGCGCCAAGAGAGCTCCTAAGGTTCCTGTATTTGACGCCGGCCTCGGCAGAAAAGATGCGTGGGGGGCTGGCGATGTTCTGGGCCCCCGGAAGCTGCTCGAGCCCGAAGAACGCGGCCGCCGATCCGAACAGATCAAGCTGCTTGGGCGGGTCATAAATCTTCGTCTTGTTGTAGGAGACGATGAACGCTTCGCCGCTCCGGCTGCGCTCTACCGGGCCGAACAGGTCGTAGAAATCGGCACCGTTGTGGAAGAAGCGGAGGTGCCAATTCATGGCCTGATAGTCGATGGATGCGTGCAGGCGATCGCGCTCGGAGAAGGGCGACACCGTAACGGTCGCAGTCAGCTGGTTGAACTGCATCGGGTCTTCGAAGTGGAACAGGTAGCCGACGGCCGCGGAGCCCTGGAAACCCTGGATGATGGGGTAAGCCGGACCGAAGGCCATGCGCTTGCTGCCGCGATACTTGCCGCGATCGGTGATCAGCTCCTCCAGAGGCACCTTCGCCGGTGAGCCGACACCCCACTGACGCAGCTCCGGATGCGCCTTGACCACTGTCGTTCCCATCAGCTCGACGGTGCCCAGGTCCTCCTGCTTTTGCGGTTGAATGCGAGCTGGCATCATGCCCTGCCCGCTGAATTCATGAACGATCAGCGAGCCGTCCGGTTGGAGCTGGGGGCGGAAAAAGCCGGTGGAGGCGTTGCTGATCACATCATAGGTCTGATTGGCGACGTCGAAGCGAAACACATTCGAGACACCCGTGTAATAGGACGTTCCGTAGAGGAATTTGCTATCAGGTGAGAAAGTGAAGCCTTCCGGGATGGAGGGCGGCAACGACAGCTTGGCGACTTCCTGAAGCCCGGCCCCGTTCTCCAGCGCTTCCCGGTCCCACACGCGCACGGACTGCTTCCCGTCAATCTCGCCGTAGGAGGCCGACACCATCGTTCCGTCGGGTGAGACGTCGAGGTCGAACACCGTTTGGCCGTAGCTGAACGTGTGGATCTGGTTGAACCCGGCATAAGGCGCAGGAATACGAACTAGCGTCACATAACCGTTCTGGTGCCGGATCCCCCAGAGCGATTTGTCCTTCGGATTGAACGCAAGGTCCCCGATGCGGGCGTCCCGAAGGAGCATACGACGCTTGCCGCTGTCGAGGTCGATCTCGACAAGGTCGCGAAAGGCGTAATTGTCCTCCGTGTAGAATGCCTTCCGGGCATCGGCATCCACGGCCAGGCTGGTCACTGTGTACAGCGCCATACCCTTGACGTCCGACAGCCGCCGGATCTTGCCGGACGCGAGGTCGAGGGCGCCGACAAAGCCGATCGTTCCGGGATAATAGAATGCGCCGATCAGGCTGTTGGTCTTCGTATCGACGAAGGTGCGAGACATGGAACCCAGGCCGCGCTGTGCGAGCGGGGCAGACTTGGTGAGGGGATATTTGGACAGGCGGGCAAGATTGGCTTGCTGGAACGTCTTCTCCCACGCGATCCAGTCGTCCCAGACGTCGTCGAGCCTCCGGCCGAACACCTGTTTGAAGCGCGACGCGTAAAATGCCGCACTCCCGTCCGGCCGCTTCAGCCAGTCGATCGGCTTGTCCGGTCCGTAGGTCAGCGCGAGATAGGAGAAGAAGCGCGTGCCATAGAGATAGTTATTCACGCCGACCTGGAAGTCGACCGAAGTGCCCTCGGATTCCAGTCCAAGCGGTGAATAGAATCTGGCGCCGTCTCGGACCTTCGCGCGGAAGACCATCTCGTCGAACGCACCCTGCGCGCGGCCCAGACCGCCCGCCATCCAAGTTTCGAGGAAGACCGCGCTGCCTTCCGCATACCATCGGGGAATGTTGTTCCGGGGAACCGTCAGATAATTGTACAGGATCGAAATGGGCTGATCCTGTATCGGCGAAGGCTTGCCGCGGAAAAGCTTCCGCCACCGCGCGTCGGCCCTGTTCCAGATATCGGTGGTGGCAACGTGCGCCGTCTCGTGATTGATGAGGGTGAAGAAGCGCTCGCCCGGGGTGAACGTCTCCATCGTCTGGCTGAGCGGGGCGACGTCCAGCAGCACGGCATTGTTCGGGGATGATCGCGCGCCGGCGTTGCCGTAGTCGCCGAAGTCCTTGAGCAGCAGGGTCGTCCGATCCCATGGTGACCAGTCGAACAGCCGCTCATGGTAGGCGAGCGCGTTCTCGAAGGCTCGGCCGACATAGGGCGTCAGATAAGTCTGGACTGGGTCGAAATAGAGGATCGAGACGTTCTTGGTCTCAAGCGTCGACAGATCTATCCCTGACGCGTCCTTGGGCGCGTGCTTGACCTCTTCCGACTCCTTCTGCGCCTGTGGCGGCGGGTCGGCGGCGGGAGGTGCTTCCACACTGGGTGCAGGTTCGACGATCGTCGTTGTGTCCGCCGGCAGCGGCGGCGGATCGAGCTTCTCCTGCGCTCCGGCGGACACGGACGTCACGGCAAGCAGGGCGCCCGCCGCGCCGATGATCGATCGGTGCAACGCGCGCCCTGCCCTTTTCACTGGCCCCACGCCCCCCGGGGCCAAAGGTCAGTTTCTGCTGCTCATGGCCTGTGCAAACCCGCGGTCCTGCAGCGCCGCGGCAAAGCTTGGATTGGACGTCAAAGCTCCAAATTGCGGACTGCGGCTCAGGGCTTCGAACGCCGCGGGGTTACGGGCTAGTGCACCGAGCGCTGCTGGCTGCCGGGCCAGCGCACTGAACGCCTCCGGATTGGCGCTCATTGCCGAAAACGCCGCGGGGTTTCGCGACACAGCATCGAAGACGGCGCTATTTCCCCGAGAGGCGGCGGCTGCTGCCATCGCCTGCGCCTGAAAGGCGACGGCCGATTTCGCTGCCGCGGAGAATGCCGCCGGATTGCGCGACAGTGCCTCGAAGGTCTTGGGGTTCTGGGCAATCGCCTGCATGGCATCGCTTCTGATCGCGGCCTGGAAGGTGGCCGGGTTGGAAGCCAGGGCGCTGAAGGCGCCCGAATTGCGCGCCAGTGCCTCGAATGCGCCCGGGTTTTTCGTAAGCGCCTGCATCGCACCCGCATCCCGGGATAGGGCTTCGAACGCGGC
This sequence comes from Sphingomicrobium sp., assembly GCA_045811225.1. Lineage (GTDB taxonomy): Bacteria > Pseudomonadota > Alphaproteobacteria > Sphingomonadales > Sphingomonadaceae > Sphingomicrobium. Next base: position 14,758 of record JBJMUK010000265.1, read on the forward strand.
CGGATTGCGGGATGTGGCGCCATTCGATCCGGGGTTACGGACTGCCGCTTCGAA
>JBJMUK010000266.1:0-5637 GCA_045811225.1 Sphingomicrobium sp.
CATCGCCACTGCTCATCGATACGACACGGGGAACTTTGGCGGTGGACGCAGGAACGGCTCCGCCCGGGCCATCGCGCAAGACGAAAGCTCAGTCGAGCTGTGAGTTCGCCCGCCAAGGGGAAAAACTCTCGCCAATGGGCGCCAATGATATGCGTCTTCCAACCGCCGACGCGGGCTGCTGAAATCACTCGAGCGTTGGCAATGGCAGCGCGAACCGATCAGGGCTGGCCGGGGTAAAAAAAAAGCGGCCCGGCGTGAGCCGGGCCGCGCGGGTTACGTCGTTATGAGCTTCGCTTATGCGATCTGCATCAGCGCCGCGCCGCGGCGACGGCTGCGGCGCATTGCCATGCCGATGCCACCAAAGCCGAGGAGCATCATCGCCCATGTAGCCGGCTCGGGAACCGGGGGCGTGGTCGCAAGATTGATCGAGTTCTGCTTGAACAGGAAGATACCCTGTCCCGTGCCGGCGCCTGTCCCCGTCTCGTTGCAGGTCCCGACCACCGCGGTGGCGCAAGTGCTGACGCGGATCGCGGAAATCGCCTCGCCGGCCGTACCGGTGATTTGATAATCCTTCAGCGTGTTCCCGTTCTGCGCAAATGGGTTGGTCACCCCACCAGCGATTGCATTCGCCCACGTGGTGCCATCGAGCGAGTACTGAACGAGGATGAACGACGCGTCCGCCAGCTGAATGCTGAACTGATAGGCGCTGAACGCCGGAACCGGGTCAGACGTAATTGCCCGGAAAACACCGCCACCGTCGACGTCACTGATCGCCGCGTATCCAGCGCCGTCGGTGATGTGAACGGCCGCATCGGTGGTGAATGTAACGTTGGCGCATTGGCCGTTATTTTGCGTGCAACCGAAAACTTGCGTGGTGTCGTTGACCGTGTTGGTGGTGCTGGCCTTGATCGCAACGTCCAAATTCGGACCGTTGACTGCCGACAGGACCACCGAAGCGTTCGCAGCTGAGCTCAAGCCGATCACAGCGGCGCCAGCGAGTGCTGTCTTTAATACGCGTCGCATAACTAATTCCCTTTCGTTGCCCTTGAAAAGGACGCCGCCATCACGCGAATCACACGAAAAGGTGACGGCCCCTGCTCACGTTCGGTCGCTTGCTTCTGTAAACGACGCTGTAGCAACAATCTGATTAAACGTTTTTTTAACGATTCGCAACGCTTCGTCTGCTTAGCGAAAGTTGAACGACTACGTAGCCAGAGTGGCTAGGCAATTATGCGCAGTAAAAATACCCACTGTAATTTCTCAAATGGCTGGAATTCCGCCGGAAATTTCTCGCGCTGTTTGTGTTACATCAGCTGCGGAAACCGAACTTACCCGGATGAATCGGCACCACAGTTTCGTTTCACTCATGTCCGGTGTCCACGATTGGCACAGCGCGTTCAACTCGCTGTAATGGGGCGCTAACTACGCCTATTAGTGCTAAAACTACTCAGGGCTTCCTACTAAGGGGCAGATGGTGAACATTCCGAGGCAACAGGAAGACTTCGTGACCTTATCCGAACGCGAGAGGGAAGTGCTTCAGTGCATCGCTCGCGGACTGTCCTCGAAGCAATGCGCCCAGGAACTCGGGATCGCACCACGGACGGTTGAGCGTCACGTCGAAAATCTCCGCAACAAGCTCAACGCCCGCAACAAGCCGCACCTCGTTGCTAAGGCGCTCGCCGGCGGTCACATCTAAACTTGCATCGCGGCCGCGATGCACCGGCCGTAATCATTCCTCGAAGCAGAAGCTACCTGCTATGGCTCGCGGTGAATCAGCAGCGTCGGAGTGAGAGTGCGCTTAGCCTATCTGTGCAACCTCTATCCGGCAGTAAGCCATTCGTTCGTGCGACGCGAAATCGAAGCCATCGAAAATGCCGGGCATCAAGTGCATCGCTTTTCGCTTCGACCGGCGCGAGCCGATCTCAAGGATGACGCAGATCTTCATGAAGCACGGGTAACCGAGGCGGTTCTCGGCAACGGCATCGTTCGCCTTGTTATGAGCGCGCTTGCTCTCATTGTTTCTCGCCCCGACAAGTCCGCAGCCGCACTTGTCGTTGCCTATCGTCTCAGCGCCCCCGGCCTTCGATCTAAAACGCGTCATCTTGCCTATTGGCTCGAAGCGGCATGGCTTTTGCGCCGTCTCCAGCAGCTGGATGTCGGGCACATGCACGCCCACTTCGGTACAAACCCCACTGCCGTTGCGGCAATCGTCCATGCATGGGGCGGTCCTCCGTTCAGTTTCACGGCTCACGGTCCCGATGAATTCGATGCCCCGGTCACATTAGCGCTGCCCCAAAAGGTAGGCGCGGCGAAGTTCGTTGTGGCGATCAGCAGCTTTGGTCGCAGCCAGCTGATGCGCTGGAGCCGCTCCGCCGATTGGGCAAAGATCAAGGTGATTGGGTGCGGGGTCGATGCGGACGATCTTGCCGTCGATCCAGAGCCACCAGACGCTGGATCCACGGAGTTCGTCTGCGTGGCCAGGCTTTCGGCGCAGAAAGGCCTGCCGCTGCTCATCGCCGCCTGCGAGCGGCTTCGTGACTCAAGGCATCAATTCACGCTGATGATCATCGGCGACGGGGAATTGCGCAGCGCCCTTGAGGCCGACATAGATCGCCGGGGTCTGCAGGGTCACGTGAGGCTTGCCGGCATTTGTTCCGGCCGCGAAATTCGCGAGAACCTCGTGCGTGCGCGGGCTTTCGTGCTCCCAAGCTTTGCGGAAGGTTTGCCGGTGGTTATCATGGAGGCTCTTGCGCAAGGACGGCCCGTGATTGCCACGGCCGTCGCCGGGATCCCCGAGCTCGTCGACAGTGAATGCGGATGGCTGATCCCCGCCGGATCAGAAGATGCTTTGGTCCAAGCAATGACCGAGGCCCTGCAATCTTCCGCTGACGATCTTGCCAAGAAGGGCTCCGTCGGCCGCAGCCGGGTCAGGCGAATGCACTGCTCGACCACCAATGCCAATGGGTTGCTCGAGCTGTTTTCACGCCATATCGGCGACGACTAGGTACACGGTCAGTTCTTTGGCTGGTTCAGATTCGCAGTGGCTTCGTTTTGTTCGCTTGTCCGCGCTCCGTTCAGAGTCTGCCCAGCGACAAAATTCAGTTGCCGCTGCGCCTGAATCGCATCCTGCTCAGCGTTCTTTCTCGCCCGCTCATCAGTCTCCGCCTTCAACGTCCGACGATCCAGCGAATCCTGGCCCGAATGGCATGCCGTCAGTAGAACTGCAGTTGCAAATGTGAGACTCAACTTCGCCATGGGTAACGAGGCTAAGCTCCAAACCTCTCGCTGCAAAGTGCAAGAGAGCTGAACTGACGGATATGCCAAATCTCGGCGATCCTCGATGGATGTTGGCGACCGCTTATGGCCTGGTCTGTCTACAGATGCTCATCGCGCGGAGAACCAGCCGAGACGCTGGCGAGCGGGCATTTTGGGGTGGCGCATCGCTCTTATTACTCTTCTTCGCTGTCGCGAAGGCAACACACCTGCAAGGATCGATCAGCAACTGGTTGCGAATGACAGCGCGTGGGGAAGGCTGGTACGGCTCACGCGCAACGCTTCAATATGCCGTCTTGCTGTTGATCATCCTTGGAGTAGTGCTCGTGGTCATGAAGGTTCGGACCTCGCCACGAAGGCCGAAACCGAACATCGTCGCGGCGGGGGCTACAATGGTTGTGCTAGTCGGTTTCATTCTGATCCGGGCGGCATCGATTCATGAAATCGACCCGGCAATGACGAGGAGCTTCACGGGCATACCCTTCGGGTGGTGGATGGAACTGGCGTTCCTTGCAATCCTGGCCGCGATTACCGGATCATACATCCGTAATCAGGCAGGTCGGCGATCCTTCAGCTCTGGTGCCAATGACCAGCCTGATTAACAGGCAGCCTTCGCCCTAGCTCGGCAGTGGGAACTTGCCTCCGTCAGGCTAATCTCAACGAAAATTGTCGGCGTAGGCCTGGATCTTCATCCTGACAGGTGCGGCAGGCATGACGTGATATTGCAGGCCGTGCTTGTCGCAGTAGGCGATTGCTGCGTCCTTCGTTGGAAAATTCATCCGTACCTGCGGATTGGTGTCGCCCGAGCCGTTCCAGCCGGTGAGCGGATCGGGACGCAGCGGCTGCTGCCGCTCGAACTCCAGCAGCCAGCTGCCGGCGTTGGCTTTACCCGACTGCGTCGTCTTGCGCTCGAGCTCGGAGATGCGGGCGATGGTCATGGTGCGCGAGTGGCAAAGTGCTGCGGTTGAATCAAGGCCAGTTTCATGTGCGTTTCAGCCGTTGTTGTGGTAATTGGTGCGTCCTTCCTCGCCAAAGAAGGAGGGGCTTCAATGACAGCATCGACGTTGCGTCACCTGGTCGCCGCGGCAGCGGCCGGCGCGCTCACCACAAGCACCGCACTGGCTCAGCAAGGCGGCATGGCCCAGCCGGGAGGAATGACTGCCGCCGCCGATCCCATCGCCAGCGCGCAGTCGGCGGCTCCGGCCGCCGTGTCGGCAAACGCCACCATCGTCATCATGGATGCCAAGGGCGCGACGACGACCTTGCGCAAGGGCACGAATGGCTGGACTTGCATGCCCGATGCGCCGGACACGCCGGGGCCAGACCCAATGTGCTTCGACGCCAATGCCGCCAAGTGGGCACAGGCATGGATTGGGCACAAGGCACCACCCACTAGTGCGGTTGGCGTCATGTACATGCTCGCCGGCGGAACAGACGCGAGCAATACCGATCCTTACGCGACCAAGCCGACCGCTGAAAACGCGTGGGTCAACACGGGTCCGCACATCATGATTGTTGGATCCAAGGACGTCCTTGCCGGCCATCCGGCCGGGGCAAAGCCCGACACGGCCGCACCCTATGTGATGTGGGCCGGGACGCCCTATGCGCACCTTATGGTGCCTGTCTCGCCCAAGCCCTAGGGCCGCGCCCGCTTCGTCCGTAGCGTCGGCACGGCCGAAGCAGGATCGTCGGGCCAAGGGTGCTTGGGGTAACGCCCGCGCATATCCTTGGCGACGTCGCGCCAGCTGCCGGTCCAGAAGCCGGGCAGGTCCTTTGTCGTCTGGATGGGCCGTCCGGCCGGCGACGTGATCGCAAGCACCAAGGGGACGTGCCCGTTCCCGACGCTCGGATGCTGCGACATTCCGTAAAGCGCCTGGGCCCGCACTTCGACGGTGGGACCGGCAGGGGCCGAGTAATCGATCCGATGGTGGCTGCCGGCAGGGCTGACGAAGTCGGCGGGCGCGAGCCGATCGAGCTGCCGGAGTGTGTTATATCCGAGCAGCCCCTCGAGCGCGCCGTTCAGCGACCCCGGTGCAATATCGCCGAGCCTTCGCTTTCCGGTCAGCAACGGCGGCAGCCATTCAGCGAGGCGCGCGAGCAGCGCCTCATCGTCCAATGCAAGAATGGACGAATCCAGGCGCTGCACGAACGCGGCGCGGTCGCGCAGCTGGCGAGAGCGATCGTCCCAGGGGAGCAGGCCGAGCCCATGCTCACGAACACCCCCAAGCAGCGCCTGTTCGATGGCCAACTGGTCGGGCTTTGGATCGGGGCCGCCGGATAGCCGAATTGTGCCGAGACCCCGACTTCTCGTGGGCGTGACCGCGCCGGTCGAGGGGTCGAAATCACCGTCATGGCGAGTCTCGA
>JBJMUK010000267.1:0-8140 GCA_045811225.1 Sphingomicrobium sp.
GCCGCCTTCCCCTCACGCGCGCGTACGCGTATGCGCGCGTGACTTCGTGATCGGAATCCCTATATCGGGACTATGGCAGAAGATCCCAATCAGAACGAATATGGCGCGGACTCAATCAAGGTCCTCAAGGGCCTCGACGCGGTGCGCAAGCGGCCCGGAATGTACATCGGCGACACGGACGACGGATCGGGCCTCCACCACATGGTGTTCGAGGTTTCCGACAACGCAATCGATGAGTCGCTCGCGGGCCATTGCGACCGTATTCTCATCCAGCTTAACCCGGACGGGTCCGTTACGGTCGAAGATAATGGACGAGGTATTCCTACCGGTATTCACGCCGAGGAAGGGGTTTCAGCAGCCGAAGTCATCATGACCCAGCTCCACGCCGGCGGTAAGTTCGAAAACACCAGCGACGACAACGCCTACAAGGTTTCGGGCGGGCTCCACGGCGTGGGCGTCAGCGTGGTCAACGCTCTGTCGGAATTCCTGGACCTCACCGTGTGGCGCGACGGCGAAGAGCATTACATGCGCTTCGCCCACGGGGACGCAGTGGCACCGCTCAAGGTCGTCGGCCCCGCGCCGGAGGGGAAGAAAGGGACGCGCGTTACGTTCCTGCCCAGCCCCAGCACCTTCAAGATCACTGAGTTCGACTTCGAAAAGCTCGAGCACCGCTACCGCGAGCTGGCGTTCCTCAACTCGGGCGTTCGGCTGATCCTTGCCGATGCGCGTCACGATGAGCGCGTCGAGCATGAGCTTTACTACGAGGGCGGGATTGCCGCCTTCGTAAAGTATCTAGACCGCGCCAAGACCCCGCTGTTTCCAGAGCCGATCGCCATTTCCGCCGTTCGCGACGGGATTGGCATCGATGTCGCTCTGGAGTGGAATGATTCCTACTACGAAAACGTCCTGCCCTTCACGAACAACATTCCCCAGCGGGACGGCGGAACGCATATGGCGGCCTTCCGCGCGGCGCTGACCCGGACCATCAACAATTATGCCGAGAAGTCCGGCATGCTGAAGAAGGAGAAGGTCACGCTGACAGGCGATGACATGCGCGAAGGCCTGACGGCAATTGTGTCGGTCAAGCTTCCGGATCCGAAGTTCAGCAGCCAGACCAAGGACAAGTTGGTCAGCTCAGAGGTCCGCCAGCCGCTGGAAAGCCTGATGAGCGACAAAATGGCGGAATGGCTGGAGGAGAACCCCGCCAACGCTCGCGCGATCATCCAGAAGACCATCGACGCCGCAGCCGCTCGTGAGGCCGCTAAGAAGGCGCGTGAGCTCACCCGTCGCAAGGGCGTGATGGATATTGCATCGCTTCCGGGCAAGCTTGCCGATTGTCAGGAGCGCGACCCTAGCAAATGCGAGTTGTTCCTCGTCGAGGGTGACAGCGCCGGCGGTTCGGCCAAGCAGGGCCGCGACCGGAATATTCAGGCCATCCTTCCGCTCAAAGGCAAGATCCTGAACGTCGAGCGTGCGCGCTTTGACAGAATGCTGGGGTCGAAGGAAATTGGCACCATGATCCAGGCGCTCGGCACGTCGATCGGACGCGAGGAGTTCAATCTTGAGAAGCTGCGCTATCACAAGATCGTGATCATGACGGACGCCGACGTCGACGGCGCCCACATCCGTACCCTTCTGCTGACCTTTTTCTATCGGCAGATGCCTGAGCTGATCGAGAACGGCCACCTCTACATCGCCCAGCCGCCGCTCTACAAAGTCGCGCGCGGCCGGTCGGAGGTCTATCTCAAGGACGACGCCAAGCTGGACGAATATCTGGTTGACGCTGGCCTGGACGGCCTGGTCCTCGACGCGCCTGACGGGCAAAGGTCAGGCAAGGACCTGCGGCATCTGGTCGAACATGCCCGCCGCGTTCGCACGCTAATGCGCTATGTGCCGCGGAAATATGATCCCACGCTGATCGAAGCACTTGCGATCAACGGTGCACTGGATCCGAACCTGCAGGATGGTGCGAGAGCCGAGAAGATCGCTACAGTCGCCGCGTGGCTTGGGGCCGCCGATGCTGAAGCCGTTTGGTCCGGCGAAGTTGCTGCCGAGGGTGGTTATCTCCTGAAGCGGCTGTGGCGCGGGGTCACCGACGCTTACATCATCGAGCCGAGCTTCCTGATCTCGGCCGAAGCCCGCAAGCTGCACGCGCTCGCGGCCGAGCAATTGAGTGCATATTCAGGGCCATCTACCCTCCGGACCCTCAAGAAGGGAACTTCCGCGGCGCAAGAACCAACCGTCGGCGCTGGGGAAGGCGAGGATGCGGTCGAACAGGCGGAAGCAGACACCAAAGGCAAGCCGGTCCCGATTTCGCGTCCCTCCGAATTGCTAGACGCGGTGCTCGCAGCGGGCCGTAAGGGGCTCTCGATCCAACGCTACAAGGGTCTCGGGGAAATGAATGCGGAACAGTTGTGGGAAACCACGCTGGACCCTTCAAATCGCTCGCTGCTGCGGGTCGAAGTCGCGCAGGCCGATATCGCGGACGAGATCTTCACGCGCCTGATGGGCGATGTCGTCGAACCTAGGCGTGAGTTCATCCAGGAGAATGCGCTAAGCGTTGCGAACTTGGACGTTTAAGGAACTAGGCTGAATGGCCGTTGTTAGCGGCAGTGTGACCGGCACGCCGACTATCACTGTGGCCTCCTATAATATGCGCAAGGCGATCGGCACCGATCGACGGCGTGACCCCCAACGGGTCCTGGACGTGCTTCACGAAATCGACGCGGACGTGGTTGCGCTGCAGGAAGCCGACAAGCGCTTCGGCGGACGCGCTTCGGCTGTGCCGCATGAGCTGATCGACACGCATGGCGTCTACAAGGCCGTGCACCTTGGCGTTCGGCACAAAAGGGCGCTCGAACATCTTCCCGGCGGTGAGCGTGCCGAAAAGTGGATGAAGATCAACACTCGCAACATCGGTTGGCACGGGAACGCGATCCTGGTGAAGCGAGGCGTCGGCGTGCTCGAAGTCGCCGCGCTGGAGCTGCCGACGCTCGAGCCTCGTGGCGCGGTGATGGCGGAGCTGCTGATTGATGACCGGCCAATCCGAGTGGTCGGCCTGCACCTCGATCTATCGGGCCTCTGGCGTCGTCGGCAGATGCGCGCCATCCTGGACGCGATCGCTGCTCGACCCCAACAGATGCCCACCGTGATGATGGGCGACACCAACGAATGGCGGGCAGAAGCCGGCTGCCTCCGTGACGTTGCAGCGACGTTCCAGATCGCTCCGACCGGCCCCAGTTTTCACTCCCGCCATCCCGTCGCTTGTCTCGACAGGATCATCGTCGACCGCGCGTTGCGGATCGAAGCGGCAGGCGTTCACATGAGTCATTCGGCCCGCCGGGCATCGGACCATCTTCCGATCTGGGCGCGCCTTTCCGCCTAGCCCCCGACCATCTTGCGCTGCCGGCGGCGCTGGATGGACGATCCAATTCCTATTGCCTCCCGATATTTGACAACGGTGCGGCGGGCCACGTCGAAGCCACGCTCCTTCAGCAAGGCAGCGATGGCATCGTCGCTCAGGATTTCCGTTTCACGGCCGATCAGCTCCGCAATGGCCGCCTTCACCGCGCCTGCCGCGGCAGCTTCCCCGCCCTCTTCACCGCCGCCGACCCCCGAGCCGAAGAAATATTTCAGCTCGAAGAGGCCGCGATCGCACATCATATATTTGTTAGATGTCACGCGGCTGACCGTGGATTCGTGCATCTCGATCGCCTCGGCCACCTCGCGGAGGGTGAGCGGACGCATCCCCTGGATTCCCTGCTCGAAAAATCCCTGCTGGCGCTTAACGATCTCCGTGACCACCTTGACGATCGTCCGAGCGCGCTGATCGAGCGCCTTCACCAGCCACCCGGCGCTTGCCAGGCAGTCGCTGAGCCAGGCGCGGGACGCCTTGTCGTGCGGGCCGGATTTAAGTTCCTGGTAGTAGCGGCGATTCACCAGGAGGCGGGGCAGAGTGGCGCTGTTGAGCTCCACCGCGTAACCGCTCGCCGTCCGTCGGACGAAGACGTCGGGCGTGACGCTTTCGGATCCCGAAGTCGAGAAGATGCAACCTGGCTTCGGGTCGTAACCGCGAAGTTCGCGGATCATGTCGCTCAAATCTTCATCGTCGACGCCGCAGATCCGGTTCAAGTCTTTGAGCCGGCCCTTTGACAGCAGCTCCAGATTGTCGATCAGGCGCGACATGGCGGGGTCATACCGGTCGGCCGCTTTGGCCTGCAGCGCCATGCACTCGGCGAGACTGCGTGCGCCCACTCCCGCTGGCTCCAGCGACTGCACTAACGCCAAAGCCTGGTAAAGATCGGGCATCGAGGCGCCCGAAGACTCAGCGATCTCGGCGAGCGGAACCGTGAGATAGCCAGTTTCTTCGAGCATCTCCGCAAGCATGCGCGCGAGATCCCCGACCGGCCCCGAGGCGCCGTGAAGTTGATCCAGCAGATGTTCGGCAAGGGAGGATGCGGCGTATTGAAGCCGATCGAAATCAAAGGCTTCCTCGCCTCCCGAGCCGGCGACTACGTCATTGTAGGAATCGTTGTCGAGGGCCTGGGCCTCCCAGTCCATGTCCATCGGCCGATCGTCCGTCTCCAGCCCTGCGATAAGATCGTCGGCTCCGGGCTCGTCTGGCGCGTCGTATGAATCTTCGAGTGCGCCGCCACCAACCTCCTCGTCGCCCGCACTTCCGTCCTCGTCCGCGCTTCCCCCTTCCAGAAGCGGGTTCTTCGACAATTCCTCCTGAATGAACGCGTCGAGCTCGAGATTGCTCAGCTGCAGCAGCTTGATCGCTTGCGTCAGCTGCGGCGTGAGCACCAGCGACTGGCTTTGGCGGATGTCGAGGCGCGGGCCGAGCCCCATCGATGGCCTAAAGCGCGAAGCTCTCGCCGAGGTAGAGGCGACGGACCTCCTGGTCGGCGACCAAGGCCTGTGGCGTCCCTTGGAACAGCACCTGGCCGTCATAGATGATGCAGGCCCGATCCACGATGTCGAGCGTCTCGCGGACGTTGTGATCCGTAATGAGCACGCCGATGTCGCGCTTCTTCAATTCTTTCACCAGGTCGCGAATGTCGGAGATCGAGATCGGGTCGATGCCGGCGAACGGCTCGTCGAGGAGCATGATCGAAGGATCGGCGGCAAGTGCTCGAGCGATCTCACAGCGACGTCGCTCACCGCCTGAGAGCGCCATTGCCGAGGAGTCCCGCAGCCCGGTCAGTCCGAATTCGCCGAGCAGCTGCTCCAGCCGGTCGCGTCGGGCGCGCCGGTCCGGCTCCGCCACCTCCAGTACCGCCATGATGTTGTCTTCGACGCTTAGCCCGCGGAAGATCGAGGTTTCCTGCGGCAGGTAGCCCAGCCCGAGGATGGCGCGCCGGTACATGGGAAGGTTGGTGATATCTTCCTCGTCCAGGAAGATCCGGCCGCTGTCGGGTTTGACGAGGCCCATGACCGAATAAAAGCAAGTGGTCTTGCCTGCGCCGTTGGGGCCAAGCAGCCCGACCACCTCGCCTCTGGACACGGTCAGGGAGACGTCATGAAGTACCGCACGGCGATCGTAGGCCTTAGCGATCGACCGCACGGACAGTCCCGCAGCGGACGACAGGGCGCCCGTCGCAGGTCCCGCGAAGGCTTCGGCGCGATTCACCGCTACCGGCTGCGCTTCGGCACCGTGAAGTGGCCGGTGACCCTGCCGCCGCTCTGCCCAATGCCCGGGCCGCCGCCGTCGATGACCGCACGACCGCTATTGAGGTCGATAACCAGCCGCGACCCGACAACCTGAGAGTCGCTTCGGTTAAGCCTCACGCTTCCGACGAGGGTGATCAGCTTGCGATCCAGATCGTAGATGCCGAAGTCCCCGCGAGCCGTTTCCGACGGGCTCTTCACGACAACCCCGCCGCTGGCGTCGAGGCGCTGGATCTGCACGCCGCCCGAGCTGGTGTAGGCGACCGTCAATCGCTCGGTATCCAGCGTCAGGTCTGCCTGCCGAACGTGGACTTTGCCAACGAACAATGCACGGTCGGCGCGATCCTGCACCTCGATACGATCGGCGCTGACGTCGATCGGAGCGTCGCTGTCATGCCCCTTCAGGGCGGAAGGGGACTGGTTATTCTGCGCATAGACTGCCGATGCCGCGGCAACGCCGGCTAGCAGGGTAATCAAGGCGCGGGCAGGAGCCATGGACCTCATCTGACCGCGCCTTGCACGATTTTCAAGCGAGCGCCTCCGTCGAGCACAACCTTCCGCTCATTCAGATCGGCGTGGAGATTGCCGGCACTGAACTGCCCGAGCTTCATTGCCCCTGTCACTCGGCCGCTGCTCTGCACCTGCTGTTTCTTCAGATCCACGTTCACGTCACGTGTTTCGAGCCGATAGCCCTCAGGCCCAAGAACCCGCACTGGACCCTCGATCGCTACCTTCTGCTCGTCGAGATTGTAGCGGCCCTGGTTCGCAGCGATCGTGACTGGGCCCTGCGCCAATCCAACTCGCGCAAGCATGCCCCGAATGTCGACGATGGGCACGCTGGAACTCCGTTGCACGGCTTGGTTGGCAGTAATCGCGAACTTCTGTCCCCGATTGTCTTCGCCGACGTATCTCGCCGCCTCTACCCGCATCCGCTCAGGGGCGTTTTCGACCTTGTTCTTGTCCAGGATGAAACTCACGTCGCCACTCCTATCGAGCGGCGCAAGCGCCAGGAAGGCGATCAGGACTCCGACTGCCGAGGGCAGCGCCACCTTGGTGAAGCGGATGAGGCGGTCGTGGCGGCTGCCCGGGACTGCCCAGGTCTGGCGGAACCTGCGTTCGCGCGAAGCGGCTTCAGACATGGTCTTCACCCATCATGAGCGAAGATGTCCTGTTCCGGCCAGCCGGCAAGGTCGAGCATCGCCCGATGCGGCAGGAAGTCGAAACAGGCCTGCGCCAGATCGACGCGGTTCTCGCGGAGAAGGCGCTCGTCGAGCTTTTCCTTGAGCGAATGGAGGTAACGAACGTCGCTTGCCGCATATTCGCGCTGCGCATCGTTCAGTTCAGGAGCGCCCCAGTCGCTGGTCTGCTGCTGCTTGGAGATTTCAGTTCCCAGCAAATCGCGGACGAGATCCTTCAGGCCGTGACGGTCAGTGTAGGTTCGGATCAGGCGGGAGGCCGTGCGAGTACAGTAGAGTGGCGCAGCCATTATGCCGAGATAGGCACGCATGATCCCGATATCGAAGCGAGCGAAATGAAACAGCTTCAGGCGATTTGGATCCCTGAGCAGGGCCTTCAGGTTCGGCGCGGAATAGGAGCTGCCCGGCCCGAAACGAACCAGATGCTCATCGCCCCGACCGTCCGAAAGTTGCACCAGGCACAAGCGGTCGCGACCAGCAATCAGACCCATCGCTTCCGTGTCAACCGCGATCGGCCCATCGGCGAAGACGATGTCGCCGGGCAGGTCTTCTTCATGAAAATGGATCGCCATCTTGTGCTTTCGTTACCTTCCGAATTGCCGGTGTCGGGCGCAATGTAATCGCTCCCAGCCCCCCCTTGCCAGCCCTGCGCCATGGAATCACTAGAGAAGGCCCCTTTTTTCCTGTAAGCGGTGAACGGTGCGTGAGCAGATTCGCGCCGCGACCGGTTGCGCCCTAGGGCCCAGCGCGTTGGTTATTTTTGATTGCGGGCACAAGGAAGTTTGGACGGGCATGGGTTTCGATAGAGGGCGCAAGGGGGATCGCGGCGGACGCGGTCGCGATAAGCGCGAAAGTTTTGGCGGAGACGAAAATTTCAGCGGCGGCGAATTTGCCGGCGGATTCCAGGAGCGGGGCGGCTACGGCGGCGGACGCGGTGGATTCGGCGGCGGTGGCGGCTATGGCGGCGGTGGCGGCTATGGCGGTGGCGGTGACCGCGGCGGCTTCGGCGGCGGCGGTGGCGGCGGATTTCGCGGCGGCGGCGGCGGCGGATTTCGCGGCGGCGGCGGCGGTGGCGGCGGAATGCCCCCACAGGTCGTTGGCGAAGGCAAAGGCATCGTCAAGTTCTTCAACCCCCAGAAGGGATTCGGCTTCATCGTTCGCGATGACGGCGGCGAGGACGTGTTCGTGCATATCTCGGCGGTCGAGCAGGCGGGTCTCACGGACCTCGCCGACGGTCAGCCGCTGGAGTTCACCTTGGTTGACCGCGGTGGACG
>JBJMUK010000268.1:0-6928 GCA_045811225.1 Sphingomicrobium sp.
ATTGGAACGGCCAGTGGGTTCGCGTGCAGGGTTGGGTTGCCCGGTGCCAGCCACTCGACTGCGCGCTGGCGGAGGGCCCGAATGGTAATGGCCTGCGCCTTTCGTTCGAAGCTGCGGAAAGTTTCGACAAGTGGGTGCAGCCGATGCTCCCCGCCCACGTGGAAGTGACCGCGCGCATTGATTCCTCCTGTTTGCTCGGCCTCTGCACCGACCGGGCGCCGGTTCTGCGACGCGTCTACGTCGAACCGCTCGCACCTCATTTCACCAGCCCATCCAAGGACAAGTGATGCGTTACTTACCCCTGAGCGATGCCGACCGCTCGCACATGCTTTCAGTGATCGGAGCCGGCTCGGTCGACGAGTTGTTCCGTGACGTGCCCGACGCGGCGCATTTGACCGCGCCGATTGCGGAACTGCCAAACCATGCCAGCGAGCTTGCGGTCGACCGTCATCTGACCGCGCTCGCCCGCAAGAACCTGGTCGCGGGCGAGGCGCCCTTCTTTCTCGGCTGCGGTGCTTACAAGCATCACATTCCGTCGAGCGTCGATCACATTATCCAGCGCGGCGAATTCCTGACCGCCTACACGCCTTACCAGCCAGAGATCGCGCAGGGCACGCTGCAGGTCTTGTTTGAATTCCAGACCCAGGTTGCGCGGCTGTACGGCTGCGACGTCGCGAACGCGTCGATGTACGACGGCTCGACCGCATGCTGGGAAGCAATCGGAATGGCGCGGCGGATCACGCGCCGGACCAAGTCCATCCTGTCGTCCGGCCTTCACCCGCATTACGTCAGCGTTGCCAAGACAATGGCGCGGTTCACCGGGGACCAGCTTACAACGAGCGATCCTGAGCTGACCGCCGCGACGGATGTCGAGAAACTCATCGCGCAGATCGACGAGGAGACCAGCGCGGTTGTCGTCCAATATCCCGACATCCTTGGCCGCATCACCGATCTGTCCCCGCTTGCACAGGCGGCGCAGGCTGCGGGTGCCTTGCTGATTGTGGTTGTCACCGAGCCTGTGGCGCTCGGCGCGATCCGCTCCCCCGGCGAGATGGGTGCGGATATCGTCGTTGGAGAAGGTCAGGCCATCGGCGTCGGTCTCCAGTTTGGCGGGCCCTATGTGGGCCTGTTCGCAACACGCGAGAAATATGTGCGTCAGATGCCTGGACGGCTCGCCGGTGAGACCGTCGACGCAGAAGGCAAGCGCGGCTTCGTGCTGACGCTCTCAACGCGCGAGCAGCACATCCGACGGGAGAAGGCGACGTCGAATATCTGCACCAACTCAGGGCTTTGCGCCCTGGCCTTCTCAGTTCACATGAGCCTGCTGGGCGAAGCGGGGCTGCGCAAGCTGGCGGAGATCAATCACGCCCGCGCAGTCCAGGTTGCTGAACGGTTGTCGGCCATCCCGGGTATCGAACTGGTCAATGACAGCTTCTTCAACGAATTCACGGTCCGGCTGCCGATCGAAGCCCGCCCGGCGGTGCATGCGCTTGCCAAGCAGGGTGTGCTTGGCGGCGTCTCGCTTGGAAGACTCTATCCCGCTTCGGCCGCGTTGCAGAATGGACTGGTCGTCGCAGTCACGGAGACCGTCACCGATGAGGATATCGATGCGCTGGATGCGGCGCTGCGGGAGGTAGTGTAATGACCGTCAATCCGTCAGGCTGGCGCCCCTCGTCGCCATCGAACGAGCAGGGCGAGACGCAGACCGTTACCGGCAACCGAGCGCTGATGCTGGAAGAGGCCCTGTTGTTCGAGATCGGCGACGTGGAGACCACCGGTGTGGACTTCGCTGCCGTTCCGGCGGCAACGTCGCGCCTGGGCGCCCTTTCGCGATCCGGCCCGATCGGCCTTGCGGGCCTCAGCGAACCGGAAGCGGTGCGGCACTACACGCGATTGTCACGGCAGAATTATGCAATCGATCTCGGCTTGTTCCCTCTGGGATCATGCACGATGAAGCATAATCCGCGCATAAACGAGAAGGTCGCACGCCTGCCCGGGTTCGCCGACGTTCACCCGCTGCAGCCGCAGGAAACGGTGCAGGGTGCGCTGGAACTCATCGATCAGCTTGCGCAGTGGCTGATCACGCTGACGGGCATGCATTCCGTGGCAATGAGCCCGAAGGCCGGCGCCCACGGCGAACTATGTGGTATCCTGGCGATCCGCGCGGCGCTCGATGCGCGCGGTGACGCTCGCGAAGTCATCCTAGTGCCGGAGAGCGCGCACGGCACCAATCCGGCTACGGCTGCATTCGCCGGCTATCGCGTCGAGAACATCCCGGCAACGGCCGCCGGGCGCGTCGACCTGGAAGCGCTGAAGAAGCGGCTCGGGCCCGATGTGGCTGGCGTGATGATCACGAATCCGAACACGTGCGGCTTGTTCGAACCGGACATGATCGCGATCAGCGACGCCGTGCATGCCGTTGGCGGATACGTCTATTGCGACGGTGCGAACTTCAACGCCATCGTCGGCCGGGTCCGCCCCGGGGACCTTGGCGTAGATGCCATGCACATCAACCTGCACAAGACCTTCTCCACGCCGCATGGCGGCGGCGGGCCGGGTTCAGGACCCGTGGTGCTTTCGGAGGCACTCAGCCCATTTGCACCGCTCCCCTATGTGGCGCGGACTGACGACGGCTTCCGGCTGGTCGAGGAAGAGACTGCCCACGCCGAAGGCTCCGACAGCTTCGGGCGTATGGTCGCGTTCCACGGCCAGATGGGCATGTTCACGCGGGCGTTGTCCTACATTCTCAGCCACGGAGCGGACGGCTTGCGCCAGGTTGCGGAGGACGCAGTGCTCAACGCCAATTACGTTCTGCGCAGCCTGGAAGATGTGCTCGATGCGCCCTTTGCTGCCTCCGGACCCTGCATGCACGAGGCAATCTTCTCGGATAAGGGGTTTGCCGGCGGACTAAGCACCATCGATCTTGCAAAGGCGCTGATCGACGAGGGCTTCCACCCGATGACGATGTACTTCCCCCTCGTGGTCCACGGCGCAATGCTTATCGAACCGACCGAGACGGAATCGAAGGCGGGGCTCGACCAGTTCATCGGCGCCATTCGCTCGATCGCGGAACGCGCGCGGGCAGGGGACGAGAGCTTGAAGGCAGCGCCTGTGTTCGCCCCTCGCCGGCGTCTCGACGAGACCCTTGCGGCCCGGAAACCGATCCTGACGTACCGCGACCCGGAGCCCGCCCAGGCAGCGGAGTGAGCAAGCGCTCCGCACCGTCCGCGGTTCGTAATCGCGAGCCGATCGCGGAGGTGCTGGCCAAATGGTTGCCAGCGTCGGGAACGGTGCTGGAATTGGCAAGCGGCACGGGCGAGCATGCGGTCTACCTCGCCCGGCGTTTCCCTGCGTTGCTCTGGCAACCCAGTGACATCGATGTAGATGCGCTTCAGTCTATCGAGGCGTGGCGGGTTGAAGCCGGTTTCGGCAATGTTCTGCCGCCTCTTACCCTCGATGCCGCGGCGCCTCCGACAAGCTTGCCGCACGTCGACGCCATGTTGTGTATCAACATGGCCCACATCAGCGCCTGGCCGGCGACCTTGGGCCTCCTCGACCTCGCCGGCAGGATCCTGCCCGCCGCCGGGGTCCTGATTTTCTACGGACCATGGCTGGTGGAGGGCGTCAGCACCGCTCCATCCAACCTGGAATTTGATGCGCAGCTTCGCCAGCGCAACCCGGCCTGGGGGCTTCGGCAGGTGGAGGATCTACGCGCAGCCGCGGCGGAGCGCGGACTGGAACTCGCAGCGCTAAAGTCCATGCCTGCCAACAATTTTATGATTTTGCTGAACAGGATTGGTGCTCCGCGTTAAACGAAGCTTTACCACCTTGGCCTAGGGAATGTCCCGACATGGACCAAAGCAACCCCCCCTCGCAACGCCGAAGCCGCCGGGCCAATGTCCTCTTGGCAGCGACCATCGAAGTGGCTGGCGCCTCGGTTTCCGTCAAACTCCGGAATCTGTCGGAGCAGGGCGCCTTGATTCAGGCGGAGCGTTCGTTCGTGGAAGGATCCGAAGTCCTGTTCCGTCGCAACGATCTCGCCGTTCCGGGCCGTATCGCCTGGGTCGACGGACAATATGCCGGCGTCGCCTTCGGTTCGGCGCTTCAGCCGCAGGAAGTGCTGCGCAACATTCCGCAGCCGAAGGCACGCGTACAGCCCGACTATCGCCGGCCCGCTCTCAACCCCCGCGCACTGACACAGCAGGAGCAGCGGCTGCTCGACAACTGGACCTGGGGAAGCAACCCTACGCGCGACTAGCTCAGCCGGTGGCCTGCAACGCGGGCTGCTGCTGAGACTTGAGCCACCGGATCAGCGCCTGCAGCGGCAGCAGTTGATTGAAGCTGATCCCGAAGCAATCTCCCTCTGCCCAGCGCACCGTGCCGGCAATCGGCGGGTATCCGAAAAGCGTGACGACAACCTGTTCCCGCAAGCGGAGCGGTTCGGTGCTGCGCACTTTCATGCCGCCCTGGGAGATATCGAGTGCAAGGACGCGCTGGGAAACGGCGCCGGTCCGGACGCTTGCGGCGACATGCAATTCCACGCGCGGCATTCGAGGGCGCGGGCCAGTCATCGCGGCCTCCAAGAGTTGACCTACGTCGATGGGGTAGTCGAACATCAAGCCGATGTCCCCGCCCTCGACCCACCGCACGGTTCCGACCACCGATTCGCCGTGCTTGAACTCTATTGAAAGCCGCGTTCCTCGCTCCATTTCGGAGTAAGTTCGTATCATCATTCCGCCACAGGACACGTTGCGGATGAGGCAGAGCTGGCGCCGGCCTCCGACCGTCATCGAACCCACCCGCAGTAAGGTGAGATAACGTTCGCCGTCGCGCCGGTCGGGCGGCATCGGCACTGCGCGTGAGAGAGAAATCAGGGTCGTCTCAGGTGCCTTTGAGCTCACATCCACCTCACATTTGCCGATGCTCTGCCCACCGCGAGAAGGCGGAGGGCGGGTATTTAATTTCGGCTAAGGCGGCGTCGCTAATGCAGTCTTGCGCTTTGGTCCTTTCCCGAGGAAGTTTTGGGGCGTATGGTCTTTTTCGAAGGGCCAGCCATGCGACGCTTGAGCTACTGCCTGTTCTGCACTTCCATTCTGCCGGTCACGGCGGCGTCCGCGCAGATTGCCAGGCCCATTCCATACCAGGCCGTGTCGACACCGGCGCCGGTGGACTCCACCGGCACTTCGCAGGACGTTCCGTTCAAGCCGGACTATTACGACCGCATCACGGTCAAGGTGACGGTCGCGGGCCAGGGGCCCTACAACTTCCTAGTCGACACAGGGGCCGACCACACCGTCATCTCCAGCAGGATCGCGGGCTCGCTCAAACTCGAGGCCGCGCCGCACGTTCAGATGTATACAATTGCTGGAGACCAAAGCGTCAGGACGGCCTCGGTCGGCAGTCTCAAGTTCAGCAAGAAGACGCTGGAGAACGTCAACGCGGCGGTACTGGAGCAATCGAACCTCGGCGCTGACGGCGTCCTGGGCATCGATTCGTTGCGGTCGGATCGAGTGACCTTCGATTTCCCGAAGGGGCTGATGACGATTGTTCCATCATCGAAGGTGGAGCATCGGGAGGTCAATCGAGACGTCGTGGTCGTCACCGGCAAGCTGAGGATGGGCCGCCTGGTGCTTACGGACGCCCGCACCGGCGGCAGGGCAGTAAGCGTCGTGGTCGACACCGGATCGGACGCAACCATCGCCAATTCGGCGCTTCGGAGAAGCCTGTCGGGAAGCAAGCTGCTGCGCCCGCTTGGGCCGATCGTGCTTCAGTCGGTCACCGGGCACACCATCAACGGTGAGTTGATGAGCCTGGAGCGCCTTGACGTCGGCGGAGTGACCATCAGGAACCTCAACATCGTCTTCGCCGAAGCGCCGATCTTCAAAGTGCTGAAGCTGGACGAAAGACCCGCCTTGCTGCTCGGCATGAACGCGATCCGTGCCTTCGATCGCGTGTCGATCGATTTCGCCAACCGCAAGTTCCGCGTCGTTCTTCCCGAAACGGGGCAATCCGCACAGCTGATGCTCGCATCACGCTGATCTCAGGGAACCGTTTCCTGTCCGAAACATTCGGTTGCGAACTGCTTCCGTCTGCTATGATGGCGCTGCAGCCGGGGGGCTGCGCGTATCAATCGGGGCGGGGGAGAGACGACGGAGAGTTAGTTGAACATCCAGGCCCAGCGCGACTTCATCGATCGCCGTCAACTCGTCACTGCTCTCCGCGCACTGCGCCGAGGCGACTTCAGCGTCCGCCTTCCGGAAGACGGAGATGGCGTGGATGGCGAAATCGCGAACCTGTTCAACGAGGTCGTGTCCCTCAATCAGGACATGACCCAAGAGTTCGAGCGCCTTTCTCAAGTCGTTGGTAAAGAAGGCAAGATCACCCAGCGCGGCCGAGTGAAGAATGCCCGCGGCGGCTGGGAAACCGCACTCCGCTCCGTCAACGAACTTATCGAGGACATGGTCCAGCCGACCGCGGAAGTCGCCCGGGTTATCGGCGCGGTGGCGAAGGGCGACCTTTCCCAGTCCATGACCGTTGAGATCGATGGCCGGCCGCTCCGGGGCGAGTTCCTGCGCATTGGTAAGGTCGTGAACACGATGGTGGAGCAGCTCGCCAGCTTCGCGTCCGAAGTGACCCGCGTGGCCCGCGAAGTGGGCACCGAGGGCAAGCTGGGTGGCCAGGCCAACGTGAAGGGCGTTGCGGGCACCTGGAAAGATCTCACCGACAACGTGAATGCCATGGCGACCAACCTTACGGGTCAGGTCCGCAACATCGCCGAAGTGACCACCGCCGTGGCCCGCGGCGACTTGTCCAAGAAGATCACGGTGGAGGTGAAGGGCGAAATTCTGGAGCTGAAGAATACCATCAACGTCATGGTGGATCAGCTCAACAGCTTCGCTTCCGAAGTGACGCGCGTTGCGCGCGAAGT
>JBJMUK010000269.1:0-19539 GCA_045811225.1 Sphingomicrobium sp.
CGCTCGACATGCTCGGCTGGGTCTATCGCTCGATCCGCCAGGGGCTGATCGACATGGAGGCGATGTTCGACCTGCTCGATACGCCTGCCGAAGTCGTCGACCCGCCGAATGCTCCCGTGCTGAAGGTGAGCGACGGCCACGTGCGGTTCGAAGACGTGCACTTCGGCTACGAACCGGAGCGCGAGATCCTCCGGGGGCTGGAGCTGGATATACCGGCCGGAACCAGCCTTGCCGTGGTCGGGCCATCGGGTGCGGGCAAGTCGACACTCGCGCGCCTGCTGTATCGATTCTACGATCCGACGGCGGGGCGCATCACCATCGACGATCAGGACATCGCAACCGTCCAGCAGAAGAGCCTGCGGGGCGCGATCGGCATCGTTCCACAGGATACCGTGCTGTTTAACGACACGATCGCCTACAACATCGCCTACGGTGGCGATGAGGCAGGACAGGGCGACGTCGAGGATGCGGCGAAGGGCGCCGCAATCGACGGCTTTATAGCTTCCCTCCCCCAGGGATATGAGTCGATGGTCGGCGAGCGCGGCCTCAAGCTGTCTGGCGGCGAGAAGCAACGGGTCGCGATAGCGCGCACTCTGCTGAAAAATCCGCCGATCCTCGTTCTCGACGAAGCCACAAGCGCACTCGACAGCCGCACGGAACAGGCCATCCAGGCGACACTCGACAGGGTAAGCGAAAGCCGCACCAGCATCGTCATTGCCCACAGGCTGTCCACCATCGTCAATGCCGACCAGATCGCGGTGCTGGACCAGGGGCGCGTGGTTGAACGCGGAACGCACGATCAGTTGCTTCGGCTCGGTGGTCTCTACGCCGAACTTTGGGAGCGTCAGGCCGCTGAGCGAAGACTCGAGGAGACGGCCGAGGCCGCGGAGTGAGTGACGATCCCCGCGCGCTTCTGAAAAGCGTTTTCGGCTTCGATCATTTCCGCGGCGTCCAGCAGCACGTCGTAGAGCGGGTGATTGCGGGGCGGCACACGCTCGCAGTGATGCCGACCGGGGCCGGCAAGTCGCTCTGCTATCAGCTTCCTGCAATCATCCGTTCGGGGACGGCGCTCGTCGTGTCGCCGCTGATTGCGCTGATGCACGACCAGATCCGCTCAGCCAAGGCATTCGGCATTCGAGCGGCGTCGCTGACATCAGCGCATGAAGACCGCGAGCATACGCTGCGGCGGTTCCGCGCCGGCGAACTGGACCTGCTCTACGTCGCACCTGAGCGCGTGACGACCGAGGGATTTCGACGGCTGGTCGACGAGGCGCCGCTTTCCCTTATCGCCATAGACGAAGCACATTGCGTCAGCGAGTGGGGCCATGACTTCCGCCCTGACTATCGGCTGCTGCGGCCGTTGCTTGACAGTTTTCCTGGGGTCCCACGGCTGGCGCTCACGGCTACCGCCGACGCTCGCACGCGTGGCGACATATTGGTCCAGCTCGGCATACCTGAAGACGGGCTGATCCTCTCAGGCTTCGACCGGCCGAATATCCGCTATCACGTAGTGCCGCGCGACGGCATTGGCGCGCAACTCAAGGCATTGCTCGCGGGCCAGCCGGGCCCGAGCATCGTCTACACCCCGAGCCGGGACAAGAGCGAGCGGATCGCAGAGCAGATCGCCGCAAGCGGCCGAAAGGCTTTGGCTTATCATGCCGGGCTGGAGCCTCAGGTCCGCGCGCGAAATCAGGCCGCGTTCGTCGGATCGGAAGAAATGGTGATCGCGGCAACGGTGGCTTTCGGCATGGGCATCGACAAACCGGACGTCCGGATGGTCGCGCACGCCGCAATCCCCAAGTCGATCGAGGCATATTATCAGGAGACTGGGCGGGCTGGACGCGATGGTGATCCGGCCGAAGCATGGCTGTTTTGGGCTGGCGAGGATTTCGCCCGGGCCCGGCGCCGGATCGAAACCGAAGTGGAGCCCGAGCGTCGCCCGGACGAGCGTGCGCGCCTCAATGCACTGGCGGCCTTCGTCGAGGCGTCCGGATGCCGGCGAGCGATCCTGTTGCGCCACTTCGGGGAAGAGCCGGCAGCGACCTGCGGCAATTGCGACAATTGCCTGAACCCGCCAGCCACGGTTGATGCGACAGAGATCGCGAGGAAGCTGCTCTCGGCCGCCTTCCGCACGGAAATGCGGTTCGGCGTGGCGCCTTTGGCGGAGGTGCTGGCAGGGAGCGATAGTGAAAGGGTGCGCAGCTTCGGTCACGATCGGTTGTCCGTGTTCGGCATCGCGAACGTTGAGGAACTGGCCCTCGTTCGGCCGGTCGCACGCGCACTGATCGCGCGCGACGCACTTCGCGCCGACGCTTATGGTGGGCTGTCATTCGGACCCGCAGCGAAGGCAATCCTGAAAGGAACGGAAGAGCTTCACATCACGCTCCCGCCCAAGCGGACGAAGTCGCGGCGATCGCGGGAGACCGGCCCGAGCGATCCTCTGTTCGACGCATTGCGCGAGGCGCGGCGTGCACTGGCTGCCGAAGGGAAGGTCCCGCCCTACGTCATATTCCACGATTCCACGCTCCGGGAGATTGCGGCAGCGCGGCCTTCGAACCTGGCTGAGCTCTCGGTGATTCCGGGTGTGGGAGAGACCAAGCTCGAGCGTTATGGTACGGCGATGCTCAACGCCCTGAGGAAGCAGCTGGAGGAACAGAACCATGCGTCCGCTTGATGACAAGACGCTGGTGAGCGGCCAGATCGAACCGCAGGAAATGCTCGATATAAAGCGGTTGGGCGTCACCATGATCGTCAACAATCGCCCAGATGGCGAGGATCCGGACCAGCCGACCAGTGCCGAGATTGAGCAGGCCGCCGCGGTCGCTGGGCTGGAATATCGCCACATCCCCATCTGGCGTGGCCCCGGCCCAGCCGAAATTGAACAAATTCGCGAGGCCATCGATGACTGCCGAGAAGGCAAGCTGCTTCTATTCTGCCGGTCCGGAACCCGATCCACCTTTGGCTGGGCAGTCGCGCAGGCCGAGAACGGCCGATCGCGTGACGAATTGGAACGGTGCGCCCAGGAGGCAGGGTACGACCTCGGGCCGGTGGCGCACCTGCTCTAAACCAGGCCTTCCTCGAGCAGCAACGTAACGGCCGCCTCCGCATCTTCCTGCGGCACCATCAGGCGGATCGGGATGGCAGGCCCGACGCCATAATTAATCTCGGTGTCGAAGAGCATCGCGCCCATCCCTTCCGCTTCGATCAGCAATCGCGCGAGATCCGCCTCAACGCGCGTTGGAAATCGTGCAACCTCGACCAGGGACATCAGGCGGCGGTGCCACCGACCGTAATTCCGTCGATGAGCATGCTTGGCTGGCCGACGCCGGCCGGCACCGACTGACCACCCTTGCCGCAGATGCCGACGCCTTCGTCAAGCGCGAGGTCATTGCCGATCCCCTTGACCCGGGTGAGGACCGTGGGGCCGTCGCCGATCAGGGTCGCTCCCTTGATCGGGGCGCCGATACGGCCGTTTTCAATCTTGTAAGCTTCGGTGCAGGAGAAAACGAACTTGCCGCTGGTGATGTCAACCTGCCCGCCGCCAAAGCTCTTTGCATAAATGCCGTTGGGCACTCGTTCGATCAGCTCGGCCGGGTCGTCCTGACCGCCCAGCATAAACGTATTTGTCATGCGCGGCATCGGCGCGTGGGCGAAGCTTTCGCGCCGCCCATTGCCCGTCGGCTCCATGCCCATCAGGCGAGCATTAAGACGATCCTGCAGATAGCCCTTGAGGATCCCGTCTTCGATCAGGACCGTGCGGCCGGTGGGCGTACCCTCATCATCGATGGTCAGGGACCCGCGGCGTTCGCCAATCGCCCCTTCGTCGATCACCGTCACTCCCGGGGCGGCGACACGCTCGCCGATACGCCCGCTGAACGCGGACGTGCCCTTCCGGTTGAAATCGCCCTCGAGCCCGTGGCCTACGGCCTCATGCAGGAGAACCCCGCACCAGCCGGGGCCAAGCACCACCGGCATTTCGCCGGCCGGGGCCGCAACGCTTTCGAGGTTGGTGAGCGCTTGAGAAAGCGCCAGGTCGATGGCGCGATTCCATTCGGCCGGCTGGAACAATCGGTCGTACAGATGGCGGCCGCCGATCCCGTGGTACCCGGTCTCGCGACGCGCCCCGTCCTGCGCAACGATCTGGACGTTGAGGCGCACGAGCGGGCGAACGTCCGTGGCGACGAAGCCGTCGGGGCGAACGATCTCCACCACGCTCCAGCTGCCCATGAGCGAAACGCTGACCTGCGCAACACGCGGGTCGCGAGCCCGTGCGGCGGCGTCAATCTGCTGGCACAACGCAACCTTGTCCGCGAACGGGATCGCAGCCAGCGGATCTTCCGGCCCGTACATGGACTGGTTGGTTCTCGGCGGAGGCGCGGCCTGCGGGCCCTTCGCCGGATCGAGCAGGGTGAGTGTCTCTGCGGCACGTTCAATCGCGGCGCTGCTGATTTCATTGGCATGGGCGAAGGCCGTGGTCTCGCCAGTCACGCCCCGAAGACCAAAGCCAGAGGCAGTGTTGAAGTCCGCAGTCTTGAGCCGACCATCGTCAAACCCGAAGGCCTCCGTGGCGCTATACTGCAGGTAGAGCTCGCCGTCGTCGCATCGAGTGAGATGGCGCGCAACGAGCGCCTTCGCACGATCAGGGTCGAGCGCGTTGTCGCGGTAAAGGAAGCGCCGGGGATCAGCGGCGATCATGCCGCAGGTCGATCGGCGGGCCCGCCCTCCAGTACGAAACGTCGGTCGCAATAGCCGCATTCGACGAAGCCGACTTCGGGATCGATGCGGAGGAAGACACGGGGATGGCCGAGCGCGGGCGCGATGTCGCCGGAACCGTCACAGGCGACCTGATACGCGTGAATCCTGATCGTTTCGGGAGGAGGGATTGATTGCATGCGGGCTTAAGTAGCAACCCGTCGGTGACGCTTCAATCGCAGGAGCTAGTTGTAGTTCACGTCAACGTCGAATGTGCCGGCGTACGTCCCTTCAACCTGATTGGCACCCACGTTAAGCGTTGCTCCAATCTTGAAGGAGATTGGATCGCCGGAGTTCACGTTGCGTGACGAGGACCCGGAGATGATGAAGTTCGAAACCGTCATTGTCTCTGTGCCGCCGACCCGGGTTAACGTGATCGGCTTGTTCGGAGCTTTGATCAGTACGTTCGATCTGCGCGGTGCGATGGTTTCGAACATGGCTGCATAGGGGCGGCCGCCGATCTGCAGGATGCCGCCCGTCACCGTCATGATGTCCGTGTTCGGGTCCAGGATCGCGGTTCCTGCCGCGGCGGTGACCGCGAGGGCGCCGAAGTCGAGATCCTGGAGCTTTCGAAACGATGCGGCCACACCGATGACTGCAGTTGATTTCGCATTTTTCGTCGGGGCGACCGGCGCCGCGCACAAGGGCGCGGCCGCAAACGCGACAGCCGCGGCGGCCAGGCCGCAGCGAAGAGAAAAACGCCCGAACATTGAGTTCGCCATACCGATGCAAATTCAACAGCCAGATATCGCTTAAGGTAAACGCGGCATTTACCAGCGCTTGCTTGTCGGCTCGCACGTGCGCTCTTATGCGCCTTAGTCGATGACAGAAGCTGCAGCGATCCGGATCGAATCCCTGTCGAAGACCTATGCAGGGACCGGCGCGCAGCCGAAGCTGGCCCTCGACAATGTCAGCTTCGATGTGCCGCAGGGCCAGATCTTCGGACTTCTGGGGCCGAACGGCGCAGGCAAGTCGACGCTAATCAACATCCTTGCCGGGCTGGTAATGAAATCCAGCGGCAAGGTGACGATCTGGGGTTTCGATATCGACCAGCACCCTCGCAATGCGAAACGGTCGATCGGCGTGGTGCCGCAGGAAATCATCTTTGACCCGTTCTTTACGCCGCGAGAGACCCTTGAGATCCAGGCCGGGCTCTACGGGATTGGACCCGCCGAGCGACGCAGCGACGCGCTGCTTGCGGCAATGCACCTGACCGACAAGGCGCATGCTTACTCCCGCACATTGTCGGGTGGAATGAAACGGCGCCTGCTGGTGGCCAAGGCGATGGTTCATTCGCCACCCATCCTGGTGCTGGATGAGCCGACGGCAGGTGTGGATATCGAGCTTCGGCGGCAACTGTGGGCGTATGTGAAGCACCTCAACGAGCAGGGCGTCACCGTGGTGCTCACGACCCACTACCTCGAAGAAGCCGAGCAGCTGTGCGACCGGATTGCGATCATCAATCACGGGCAGGTCGTCGCCAACGAGCCGACCCGGACCTTGATTGCCAAGGCGCAGGAGAAATCCGTCGTCGTGACCGTAGACCGCGACTTGGATGCCGTACCGGAAGCGATCTGCTTCGACCGGGTACAGCGGCTCGACGAGCGAACGATCGAAATCGGTTATCGCAAAGACAAGGTCAACGCTGGTGAAGTGCTCGCGGCGCTTCAGCGAAGCGGGCTGGGCATCGTCGATGTGAAAACCCGCGACCCGGACCTGGAGGATGTATTCCTGAGCCTCGTGGCAGAGAATGCGGCGGTATGAGCTGGGATTTCGATGTCCTCGTCGTGGGCTCGGGTGCCGCCGGACTGACCGCTGCGCTCAATCTCGCAGAAGGTCGCAAGGTCGGCGTGATCGCCAAGGGCAAGCTCGGCGAGGGCGCGACCGGCTGGGCGCAAGGCGGAATCGCAGCAGTCCTGGAGGATGGCGACAGCTTCGACGCGCATGTGAACGATACGATGATCGCCGGTGCCGGGCTCAACGACCGGGCTGTGGTCGAGCATGTCGTCAACGCGGCCCCCGCAGCGATCGAGCGCCTCGCCTCACTGGGCGTTCCGTTCGCGGCGGGAGCGGATGGGCAGCGCTGGCACCTCACTCGCGAAGGCGGACATAGCTATCGCCGGATCGTCCATGTTGCCGACGCGACCGGCTATGCAGTTCAGACCGCCCTTGAAACTGCGGCAGCGAAGAACTCCAACATCACGCTGGTGCCGGACATGGTCGCGATCGACCTGATCACCGGCCGCCATGCGGCCGATTTCTCGACCAGCGGCGCAGTGCATGGCCTCTACGCATACAGCCGCAAAACCAAGCGCGTCGAGGCGCTCTGCGCGCGAGCGACAATCCTTGCTACCGGGGGTGCGGGTCGAGCCTACCTCTACTCGACCGCGCCTCGGGGTGCCACCGGGGACGGGATCGCCATGGCATGGCGTGCCGGCTGCCGCATTTCCAACATGGAATTCATGCAGTTTCATCCGACCTGCCTGTACAATCTGGAGGTCAAGAATTTCCTGATCACTGAGGCCGTCCGCGGAGAGGGCGGGCAGCTGAAACTACCTCCGGGAGTGAAAGGCGCCGGCGCCCGTTTCATGCCAAATTTCGATGAACGCGGAGAGCTCGCCCCGCGCGACATCGTTGCCCGCGCGATCGACCATGAAATCAAGCGGCTCGGCCTCGATTACGTGCACCTTGATATCTCGCACCGGGAGCCGGAGTTCGTTCGCAGCCACTTCCCGAACATCTTCGACCGGCTGCTTGGCCTCGGCATCGACATAACGAAGGAGCCGATCCCGGTGGTGCCGGCCCAGCACTACACGTGCGGAGGCGTGCTGGTGGACCTTCACGGCCGCACGGATGCGCCGGGCCTCTATGCCGCAGGCGAAGTCACCCAATCGGGGCTGCATGGAGCCAACCGCCTGGCGTCCAACAGCCTTCTGGAATGCCTGGTGTTTGGCGAAGGCGCAGCCAGGCATATCCTCAGCGCATGGGATGAGCTTCCGGAAGTGCCTGCAGTTCGCGGGTGGGATGAAAGCCGCGTAACGGACAGCGACGAAGAAGTAGTGATAACCCAGATCTGGGGAGAGATCCGCCGATTCATGTGGAACTTCGTCGGCATTGTCCGAACCACGAAGCGGCTTGAGCGGGCGAAGCGGCGGATCGACATGCTGCGGCAGGAAGTGACCGATTATTACCGCAACTTCCGCGTGACCCCTGACCTGATCGAGCTTCGCAACCTTGTTGAGGTTGCCGACCTGATCGTCCGTTCGGCACTTAGCCGCCACGAAAGCCGTGGCCTGCACTACACGCTCGACCACCCCGACATGTTGCCGAAGGCGGTGGACACGATCCTGGTCCCATAGCGGACTTCCCGCAGGTGACCGCGAGCACCATATATAGCCGGAAAGTCGGGGTAATCACGCAGAATCCCTTCGCTCCTATCGCCGGGGAGGCCTAAGGAGCGGCATGGCCGCCAAACCCCTTGCTTGCGCGTCGTGCCCCGTGCGCGATCGCGCCGCCTGTTCCTCCCTGAGTCCTGAAGAGCGGGGCGAGCTTGCCCGCATCGGTCGTCACGTGAACCTCGTGCGCGGTGAGACGCTATTTTCCACCGGCGACCAGGAGACGGGATGCGCGACCCTTATGTCCGGAGCGCTGAAGATCAGCAGTTTCGATCCCGACGGAACCGAGCATATCCTTAGCCTTGTGCATCCGGCAGGGTTCGTTGGCGAACTGTTCGCGACCGTGCAGCGCCACGATGTGATCGCGCTGACAGACAGCACATTGTGCGTCTTCAGCGGGCCGGAATATGCGAAAGCTGTGGCGCGCTTTCCGGCCCTGGCCCGCGCCTTGCTTCGGCGGTCGGCGGAGGACCTGTTCGAGAGCCGTGAGTGGCTTCGGCTGATCGGTCGCCGTACCTCCCAACAGAGGGTTGCGGGTTTGTTGCTGGCGATGGCGCGAGCGGCCAGCCACTCGCCGTGTCACGCCGCCCCACGGTTCGAGCTTCCGCTGACTCGGCAAGAAATGGCCGGGCTGCTTGGCACGACCATAGAAACGGTGAGCCGGCAACTCACGAAGATGCAGTCGGGCGGCATCATCGAGCGCGAAGGGCGGCGTGGGCTGCAGATCGTGGAGCTCGCAGCGCTAGAGGCGCTTGCCGCCTAGACACGGCAATTGGCGGCGTCTGCGAACGCTGGCGTCATTCGAAGAGCCTGCTAAACCTCGCCGCTTCATGTCCGAACAGCAGCCTCACCTCTATCTCGTCGACGGATCGAGCTACATCTTCCGTGCCTATCACCGGTTGCCGCCGCTGACGAACCGCCATGGCCAGCCGGCGGGCGCGGTCTACGGGTATACTGCCATGCTGTGGAAGCTGGCCGACGGTCTCAATAAGGCCGACGGGCCCACCCACATGGCGGTCATCCTGGATGCGTCAGAGCAGACGTTCCGCAACGAGATGTACGACCAGTACAAGGCGCATCGGCCGCCGCCCCCCGAGGATCTGGTCCCTCAATTCCCGTTGATCCGCACCGCAACGCGCGCTTTTTCCATTCCCTGCATCGAAGAAGCGGGCCTGGAAGCGGACGACATCATCGCCTGCTACGTCACGGCGGCGAAAAAGGCCGGTTGGCGCGTGACGATCGTCAGCTCTGACAAGGACCTGATGCAGCTTGTCGAAGACGGTCACATCGACATGCTCGACACCATGAACGACCGCCGGATCGACGAAGCCGCAGTCCGCGAGAAGTTCGGCGTTGGTCCGGAGAAGGTCGGTGACGTACTCGCCCTGATGGGCGATAGTGTCGACAACGTTCCTGGTGTTCCGGGGATCGGGCCGAAAACTGCCACCCAGCTAATCCAGCAGTTCGGCGATCTGACTACGGTGCTTGCAAGCACAGACCAGATTACCAAGCCGAAGCTAAAGCAAAATCTGGTCGATCATGCCGACAACGCGCGGCTCTCGCGCGAACTCGTGCGGCTGGTGTGCGAAGCGCCGCTGCCGGAGCCGCTCGAAGATCTTGCACTCAAAGGCATTCCTCCGGAGCCGCTCCGGGAGTTCCTAGAAGACCAGGGCTTCAAGACCCTGCTCAACCGCATGGTTGGCGGCGGGTCTGCGCTACAGGGCCGAAGCAGTAGCGGCGGCGGCATCAATGACGTCGTGGCGTCACTTTCCACACCGAAGCCGCCACCTCAGCCCGAGACGATTGCGGTTGACCGATCCAGATACGAGACGGTGGTCGACGAAGCGACGCTCGACCGCTGGATCGAGGAAGCGCGCCTGCAGGGCTACGTGGCGATCGATACTGAAACAGATTGCATCGACTGCGTCATCGCCCGGCTCGTCGGCATCAGTCTTGCCAACGCGCCCAATCGCGCCTGCTATATCCCCGTCGGCCACGTCGGCGCGGATCTATACTCTGACGCGCCCAACCAGATGGACGCGGGGACGGTCCTGGCGAAGCTCAAGCCGCTGCTCGAGGATCCGTCGGTTCTGAAGATCGGCCACAATCTCAAATATGACTGGGTGATGTTCCACAAGGCGGGCATCGACGTCAGCCCTCTCGACGATACGATGCTCATGAGCTTCGACCTCGATGCCGGCCGTTCGTTGGGGGGGCACGGCATGGACGAGCTCGCGAAGCTGCACTTCGACCACGAGTGCATCTCATTCAAGTCCGTATGCGGCACTGGGGCCAAGCAGATCACCTTCGACAAGGTCCCGCTTCCGCAGGCGACCGAATATGCGGCGGAAGACGCCGACATCACGCTCCGCCTCTGGCTGCGCCTGAAGTGGCGCATCGCGTTCGAAGGGGCCACGCAGGTCTATCAACGCGTCGACAAGCCTCTGATCCCCGTGATCGGACGGATGGAGCGACGTGGCGTGAAGGTCGATCGCGAATATCTGGCCAAGCTGTCGGGTGAGTTCGCAACCGAGACCGCGGCCTTGGAAGAGCGCATCTACGAAGCCGCCTGCGGCCCGTTCACCATCGGGTCGCCACAGCAGCTCGGGCAAGTTCTATACGAGCGGCTGGGCCTCAAGGGCGGGCGTAAGGGCAAGAGCGGCGCCTATTCCACCGACGTCAACGAACTGGAGCGCCTTGCGGCGGAAGGTGTCAGCTGTGCCCGGCTGGTTCTCGACTGGCGGCAACTCACGAAGCTGAAGACCACTTACACGGATGCGCTCCAGGCCCAGATTAATCCGGAGACGGGGCGAGTCCACACCAGCTTCAGCCTTGCCGTTGCCCAGACGGGACGGCTGTCTTCTACTGACCCGAACCTGCAAAACATCCCTATCCGAACGGAGATCGGTCGCAAGATCCGCGACGCGTTCGTTGCGGAGCCGGGCCATGTGCTGATGAGCGCCGATTACAGCCAGATCGAACTCAGGCTTGCGGCTCACATGGCGGACGTTCCCCAACTGAAAGAGGCATTCCACGCGAAAACCGACATCCACAACATGACGGCGGAAGAATTGTTCGGATCCACCGATCGCGAAAGCCGCAACAAGGCGAAGACAATCAACTTCGCGATCCTCTACGGCATCTCGTCCTGGGGGCTGGCCGGCCGCCTCGGTGTTTCCAAGGAGGAGGGGCAGCAGATCATTGACCGCTATTTCGATCGGTTCCCGGGCATCCGCAACTACATCGCTCAGACGCTTTCGTTCGCGCGGGACCATGGATTCACCCGAACGATGTTCGGCCGGAAAACGCATTTCCCGAACATCACGAGCCGTCAGATGAACTTGCGCCAGGGGAGCGAGCGCGCGGCGATCAATGCGCCGATCCAGGGCACCAGTGCGGATCTGATCAAGCGAGCCATGGCGCGGATGGACGAAGCGCTGGAAGCTGCGGGCCTGGAAGGTGTGCGGATGCTGCTTCAGGTTCACGACGAGCTGGTGTTCGAAGTGCCGGACGGCCGCGAGGATGAGGCAGCGGCCGTGATCCGCCGGGTGATGGCAAGGGCTGCAGAACCTATGCTGTCCCTCGACGTTCCATTAGACGTAGAGGTCGGCTGGGGTGCTAACTGGGGCGCCGCGCATTGACGGCGGCGACGGAACGTACTGAGCCAAGCGCCGATATGGCGGCGCTTGCGCGTGGCGGACGGATCAATTTTTTCGGCTTCATTCTTCGGCTGGCGGCGCGACTGCCGTTCCTGTTTATCGCCGGCCGAATTTACGGCGCGACAGAGCTTGGTCGCTTTGCTTACGCCGTGCTGGTCGTTGAGTTCGCCGCCCAGATCGCAACGCTTGGGCTGAAGCGCGGCCTTGCCCAGCAGCTGGCGCAGACCGACAAGCCGCACAGCTGCGTTGCCTGGGACGCCCTGCTGGTTGCTGCGATCGGGTCGATCTGCTGCATGGCTGTGCTGTTCTTTTTTCCGCAAGCGATGTTCCCGACCAGCGAAATTCACGGCCTCGAGTGGATGCTGCCGATCTCGGTGTTTGCGCTGGCCTGGTCCGACATAACCCTGGCGGCCTTGGCCTATCGGCACGACGTCGGCGCCACGGTTCGTGCACGTGCGATCGTCGAGCCTTGGACGATCAGCATCGCCGCATTCGCGTGGTCGTACATCTCGGTACGCGACGGGCTGCTGGTGTCTTACGCGTTATCCATGCTGGGCGCGCTGGGCGCATCCTTCATTCCGTTCATTCGAAGCTACGGCCTGCCAAGGCACTGGCGGCCCGACCCCGCATTGCTATGGCGCATGGCTCGGCGGAACCTGCCGGTGGCCGCTGCCGATGCGGTCGAATGGGGATCACGGCGGCTGGACATCGCCATCCTGGGCCTGTTCGTCAGCCCGGCCATCGTCGGGATCTATTATGTCGCGCAGAACGTCGCGTCCTTGCCGTCCAAGCTGAAGACCAGTTTCGATCCCATCCTGGGGCCGGTGATCTCGCGCAACATCGAGGCAGGAAACAAGCAGGCAGTTGCGAAGCAGGTCCGCCAGGTGGGCTTCTGGGTGATCGCTGCCCAGAGCGCGGTGGCTATGGCACTCGCCATCCCCGGCGAAGGCGTGATGGGGCTTGTGGGACCCGTCTTCGTGTCCGGCACGGCCGCGCTCGCCTTCCTGCTGTTTGCCGAAGTGGTCGCAGCCACGGCAACGGTCAGCGAATCTGCACTCATCTACTGCGCCCGCAAGAGAAACATGGTCATCAGCCTCCTGATGATTGTCATTCAGGCGCTGCTGTCGATCGCGCTGATCGTGATCATGAAACGGCTCGGCTGGCCGCAGATCTGGCAGGCTGCCGGGCCCGCTGTCGGTCTGGTTGGAGCCTTGGCTGTCGCAGCCGTAGCCAAGGCGTTGCTGCTCCGAAAGCTGCTCGGTGCGCCCGTATCAGGCTGGCGCTGGGAGCTGCTCTGGGCGGCCTTGGTAGCCGCCGTAGTCGGCAAGGCAGCGACCTTGCTCCCCGAATGGCTGGAGCTGAGCGTCGGCATCCCCGCGATCCTTGTCGCCTTCGGTGCCATGCTGTGGTGGCGCGGCTTCAGCGACGAGGACCGCGAGCTGTTCCGCATGCGCAAGTCCGATATCGAAGAGCTTAGCCTGCCGGACCCGAGTCTCGGCGGAGAGGCACCCCGCTGATCAGTGCCGGAAGTGCCGCATCCCGGTGAACAGCATAGCCAAACCGGCGTCGTCGGCGGCAGCGATGACGTCATCGTCCCGGATCGACCCGCCCGGCTGAATGACTGCCGTCGCGCCCGCTTCCACTGCGGCCAGCAGTCCATCGGCAAAGGGGAAGAAGGCATCTGAGGCCACCGCTGACCCAACAGTTCGGGGCTGTGGCCAGCCGTTCGTTTCGGCCGCTTCCTGAGCCTTGGCAGCGGCGATCCGAGCGCTGTCGCGTCGGTTCATCTGGCCCGCGCCGATCCCGGCGGTCGCACCATCCTTGGCATAAACGATGGCGTTGGATTTCACATGCTTGGCGACTGTCCACGCGAACAGGCAGTCCCGGACCTCCTGCTCGGTCGGCTGCCGCTTGGTCACGCACTTCAACTCGTCGCGCGTGATCGTCCCGTTGTCTCGATCCTGCACCAGCAGACCGCCGGCAATTACCGCAAGCGTTTGCCCGCCACGGGCGGGGTCGGGCAGGTCACCCGTCAGGAGCAGCCGCAGGTTCTTCTTGGTCGCAAACACCGCTTTGGCGCCGTCATCGGCATCCGGAGCGACCACAACCTCCGTGAAGATCTGGGTGATAGCTTCCGCCGTTGCGCCATCTAGCGGGCGGTTTACGGCAACAATCCCGCCGAATGCCGACACGCTGTCGCAGGCCAAAGCCTGCTTCCATGCGCCGAGGACGGTATCGGCAGAGGCGACACCGCATGGATTTGCATGCTTGACGATGACCACCGTTGGCGGTCCGCCACGAAACTCGGCCGCTAGGTCCAGAGCCGCGCTGGCGTCGTTCAGATTATTGTAGCTGAGTTCCTTGCCCTGCACCTGCTTGGCTTGGCCAATGCCAGTCGCGGATGGGCCTTGCGGAAGGTAGAGAGCCGCTTTCTGGTGCGGGTTTTCGCCGTAACGTAGCGGCATCGCCAGCTTGCTCGCGAAAGCCCAGCTGGCGGGGAAGCGCTCCCCCTGATCGGCATAAGCGAACCATTGCGAGATCATGGAGTCGTAGGCAGCAGTCAGTGCGTAGGCCTTGGCCGCCAGCCGCTTTCTCAGGCCCAGCGTCGTCTGCCCGCCGTTGGCATCGAGTTCACCAAGCAGTGCTTCATAGTCCGCAGGATCCGTAACGATGGCCACGTGCGCATGGTTCTTGGCTGCGGATCGGACCATCGACGGGCCACCAATGTCGATATTTTCGATGATCTCGTCACGAGTGGCGCCACGCGCAACCGTCGCTTCGAACGGGTAAAGATTGACGATGACGAGGTCGATCGGAGCGATTTGATGCTCGGTCATTGCCGCGGCATGTTCCGCATTGTCGCGAACCCCGAGCAACCCGCCGTGCACCTTGGGATGCAGGGTCTTCACTCGCCCGTCCATCATCTCCGGGAAGCCCGTGAGATCGGAAATGTCGCGCACTTCGGCGCCAAGCTCCCGAAGCTTAGAAGCGGTCCCGCCGGTGGAGACGATCTCGATGTTGTGGCGGCGCAAACCCTCAGCAAGCCGATCAAGCCCGTTCTTGTCCGAAAGCGAAATGAGCGCCCGACGGGCGGGTACGAGATCCGTCATAAATTCCCTGTGCCTAGCTTGTGCGCCGGAATTGCCAGGCGACTTCGCCGCCAATGCCTGAAAATTCCCCAACGATCACCAGTTGAATGGTCTCTCTGGCGGTTCCTCTGCCATCGATCCATAGGCTTTCTTCGATCGTCAGCATCCCGCCACGAACGCGGAAGTTCCAGGGCGGGGCGTCGGCGGAGCGGAGAATTGCCCCCATCCCGTTTGCAGTAGGCGTGACTTCTATGCCCGGCGCGAGGTGAAAGCGGATCGCATAGTTAACCGCATCCTTGAACTTGCGACGGCCGCGGGCGACCAGCGCGTCGGAGCCTCGCAGCTCCTTACCGTCATTTCCCAGCGTGATGGAGCGCCGGTGGGTAAGTCCGAACCCTCGAATGTAGCCGTCGTGGCTGGCAACGATCCGGCTGGAATCATTATCCTCGGAACGGTCGATCGTAACATCTGTCACGCCGCGCCCGAGAGTTCCATCGGCGTTGATCGCCGTCGAATTGGTGTCCGCAAGGATCAGAGCGCTGTGGGCAGCGGTGGATCGAAGCGCGAAGGCAAGATCTTGCGGAAGCGCCGAGGGGAGCGGACCCGGGCCCCCGCAATTCACCACCAGCCGCTGAGCTCCGTCGGACATTTCGAAGGCCAAGGTCGATGCCGCTCCTACCGAGGCCATCTTGAGCGAAGGCGGAGGGGCGGCGTCCAGCACTACGACCGTGCCGAGCGCGGACAGCCGCTGATATCCCCAACCCCGAGCTTGCCGGAGAGGCCGAGCGCGCAGGCCGCATCCCTCCACAAGGGCGTTGAGCCGGGCCGCGTCTCCCGGATTGCAGCCCTGCCAACTCGACAGCGCGCCGTCGCCCATGGTGACGCCATGAAGCGCCGCCAGCGCCGCCGCCGCGGCCGCCTCGATCCCGTCGGGGAGGGTCTGTTTGGCTGCAAAATAGCAGTTCCGGAGCATCCCTAGTCGGTCAACCATTTGAGCCTGCTCGAACGGCGATCGGCTCGTCAGGCCGCCGTCTTCAAACTGCGCCGTGGCCAGCGCCCTCGCGAGCCCGGCCTCGCCCCGCGCAACACGCTGCACATTCCCCTGAACGATGAGCCCGGCCGCCACCACGCCGGTCCACGCGGTGATGCGTGGCAGGCCGGGTGGCGCTTTGTCCGCCGCGGTGTCGAGGTGGCGAGCCCCGCGAGCAAGGGTGTTCAGCAGGGCCGAACGATAGCCGTTGTCAGTGCTCGACAAGATATATGGCGCATAGGCAGTCCAGAAAAGGATGCGCTCGCCCCAAAGCTCGGGCCTCCAGGCCTCGTCAGCGCGCGTTCCGTGCGCCAGCAGCCAGCGGCCGGCAATCGCTTCACCGAGACGCGCGCCCTTCTCGCGACTTGCCGCCGCCGCCAGGTCGCGGAGCCAGGAAAAGCCGTGAAGCTGCTGTGCCACAGGGCCCGCGGTACCCACCGCGGTGAAGTCCAGGTCGGCGAGGGGAAGCGTCTCATTGCCTACGATGAACCGCCCGGCCAACAAGGCTTCGCCACGCTGCCGGCTTCCCTGCACGTGGTCCCGGGGAACAGCGACCAGCTTGAGCGGCTGGCGACCTTCACTGGTCAGGCGCGAAAAGATGGAGCGGCGAGCAAGCTTTCGAACGATGGCGCGATCGGCCGCCTTGTCGCTCATTGCTCTCCCCGTAGGGTGCGCAAATTCGCCGCATACGAAGATGGGCCTCCGCGGAAAGCGGCAGTGCCGGCGACCAGCACATCGGCGCCTGCGTCAATTGCCTGACGGGCGGTCGTGGCGTCGATCCCGCCATCGACCTCCAGCCGCACGTCCAGCCCCTCCTTCGAGATGCGCTGCGCGATGGCTTCGATCTTCTTCAGCTGGCTGGTGATGAATTTCTGCCCGCCGAAACCAGGGTTCACGCTCATCACCAGCACAAGATCGATGTCTTCGATGACATAATCCAGCATCTTGGCGGGGGTCGCAGGGTTCAGCGACACGCCAGCCTTCTTCCCAAGCCCCTTGATGCGCTGGATCGTTCGGTGGAGATGCGGCCCCGCCTCCGGGTGAACGGTGATGATGTCGGCGCCAGCCTCGGCGAAAGCGTCAAGAAAATTGTCGACCGGCGAGATCATCAGGTGGACGTCGAACGGCTTGGCACTGTGCGACCGGAGCGCCTTCACCACGCCTGGGCCGATGGTCAGGTTCGGTACAAAATGACCATCCATCACATCAATATGCAGCCAATCTGCGCCGGCTGCGTCCATGGCGCGTATCTCTTCGCCCAGCTGTGCGAAGTCGGCGGACAGGATTGACGGAGATATGAGCGGAGCGGCCATATAACCGATTAGACGCTAATCCCCCGTTCGGACAAGGCGGGCCACGAAGAAGCCGTCCAGGCCGCCCTCGCTTTCCATCGCTCCCGGCAAAATCCTTATCCAGCCCTCCGTCGCAGGAGCAACTCCGGGCACCGGCGCGGCCGGATCGATCCGGTAATCGCTCCGCTCTGCCAAGAAGCTTGATACGATATGCTCGCCCTCTTCGGCTTCGAGCGAACAGACCGAATAAACGAGGGTCCCGCCGGGCGTGAGCAGGTCAGCGGCACGCCGGATCATTTCCGCCTGCAGGACGCCATTGTCGCGGATGATCGCAGGACGAGCTCGATACAGAACTTCGGGGTGCCGACGGAAGGTGCCGGTGGCGGAGCAAGGCGCGTCCAGCAGAATGGCGTCATATCTCTGCCGGGGCGACCAGTTCAGCGCGTCGGCGACGATCAACTCAGCGCTCAGCCGGGTGCGCCCAAGGTTCTCGCGCAGTCGTGCCAGACGACTTTCGCTATTGTCCAAAGCAGTGACGCTGTGGCCGGCGGCCGCGAGTTGCATGGTCTTGCCACCAGGTGCGGCACACAGGTCAAGCACGTTCCGAGCGCTCGCTGGAATCAGTTGAGCCGGCAAGGAGGCCGCGAGATCCTGCACCCACCAGCCGCCCTGATCGAACCCGGGCAGGTCCGGCACGGACGATGAATCCAGCCGGACGTGGCGTTGGGCCAATGAAGCTCCTCCGCTCGCTTCCGCAAACGCTTTGGCAGCGGCGTCGTCCGCAAAGGTCAGGTCAAGCGCCGGGCGAGCAGCGATCTGCCGGCGGGCAGCCTCGACGACCTCATCGCCCCACTGTCCTCGCCATCGCTCCTCAACGGCTTCTGGCAAACGCGGCGCTTCGGTTTCAGGGAGGCCCTTGCGAAGCAATGTGCCCAGCACGCCGTGCACCAGCCGTCGCGGGCCTCCCTCGACTAGCGGAAGCGCGGTCGCAACAAGTGCATGCTCGGCGGTCCCTAGGCCAGCTTTCTGGGCAAGCGCGATGCGCAGAACCATGCGCGCCTTGCTGTCGTCGGGCAGGCGATTGCGCGTTGCTCCGTCGATCCAGCTGTCGATGTCCGGAAGGCGGCGCAACGCTTCGCCAGCGATAGCGATGGCAAGCGCCTGATCGTTCGGCTGCAGGCCGCGCGAATTGCGCGCCGCAGCTTCCAGCGTTGATCCCCGCCGCAACACTGAGTCCAGCATTTGCAAGGCCGCGCGCCGGGCGGGCAGCCCTTCAACGGTTGGCATGTGCGCTCGCCGGGACCATGTTGGTCTCATGCAACGACCCAAGCACCTCGAAGCTCCTGGTTACCTCACGAAGTCGCCCCCGATACCGGTGCCCGAAGCGCCCGAGGAGATGAGCGGGCCCGATGGAGAGGAAAAGAAGCTCGATCCCACCCGCTACGGAGACTGGGAGAAGAAGGGCATCGCGGTCGATTTCTGATTTCTGCATTAATGGGCTTCCGGACGTGGCGGACGGGAGAGCAGTTGCTCAAGCGCATCGTCGACCGTGGCAGTCCCATCGATCAGCGCCGCGACAGCAGCAACGATGGGCATATCGATGCCCTCCTGTGCCGCCAGTCGTGCCAAAACGGGGGCCGTGAACGCGCCTTCGGCCACAGTCCGGCGGTCGGCCATCAGTTCCGCAGCGGTTCGCCCCTCGCCGATGCCCTTGCCCAAGGAGAAGTTACGGGAACTGGTCGATGAGCAGGTGAGCACCAGATCACCGAGACCGGATAGCCCAGCCAGCGTTTCCCGGCGAGCGCCTCGAGCGAGCCCGAACCGCGTCATCTCCGCGAAACCGCGTCCGATCAGGGCCGCGCGAGCATTCTGTCCGAGCCGTTTGCCCTCCACCACGCCGCATGCAATCGCCAGCACGTTCTTGATCGCGCCCCCAATCTCCGCCCCTTTGACGTCATCGCTGAGGTAGATCCGGAACGCGGGCACGGCCAAGCGGCGCCGGACGGTCTCACCAAGTGCGACATCGTCAGCTGCCAAAGTAACGGCTGTCGGCAGTCCGGCCGCGACTTCATGAGCAAAGGTTGGTCCGGATAGTACCAAAATCGGCGAATCCGGGCAGCATTGCTGAGCCACGTCGTTGAGGAGTTGGCCGCTGCGTTCTTCGATCCCCTTCGAGCAAAGAATGAGCGGCTGACCGTGCGAAGGCGCAAGCGCCAGCACCGACCGCATATGCTGCGCAGGGGTGACCACCAGCCAGGCGTCAGCGTCACTCAGGCCTGCAAGGTCGCTGGTGGACCGAATGGAAGCGCTTAATTTCTGGCC
>JBJMUK010000270.1:0-4544 GCA_045811225.1 Sphingomicrobium sp.
CACCTGCTGATCCAGCTTTTCTTCGCGCTGCTCGTGATCTTCTTCTTCCTCGCCGGATGGACCTCTATGCGGAAGAAGACGATCGTCAGTCGGGGTAGCTTCGAAGGCGCGCTGACGACCGCCCGCGTCATCCAGCAGGTCGTGGACGCGACCTCGACCTATCTCGGCACGATCACGCTCATCAATGTCGGATTGGGTGGATTGACCGCGCTTGCCCTTTGGTGGCTCGGCATGCCCTCGCCGATCATGTGGGGCGGTATCGTCGCCGTCGCCAATTACATCCCCTACCTTGGGCCCATCGTTTGTGCGCTGCTGCTGTTTCTCGGCGGGCTGATGACTTACCCGGACGTCTGGGGTGCGCTGCTGCCGCCCGCCGTCTTCATCAGCTTCCACCTAATCGAGGCGAACTTCTTCACACCCATGGTGGTCGGCCATCGCCTCACGATCAGCCCGCTGTCGATCCTAATATCGCTGTCCTTCTGGGCCTGGGTCTGGGGGACGACGGGCGCGCTCCTGGCGGTGCCGCTCCTGATCATCGTGAAGACCATTTTCTCGGCCGCCGGTACGCCGGACATTGCGGGATTCCTGTTCGAGCACGGCACTTTGACACACGTCGGCGATCCCGACGAGGAGGAGGCCGAGGATCGGCAGGAAATGGACCCGGCGATGGTTGACACTCCCAAGCCCGCCTCCTAGTTCGCCGCCACGCCAAAAACGCGGGTGTAGCTCAGTTGGTTAGAGCGCCGGCCTGTCACGCCGGAGGTCGCGGGTTCGAGCCCCGTCACTCGCGCCACTTCACATGTCCAGCTTGCGTGGACTAGACTCGCGGGATGCGCGGGGAACCCTGCAATTATGCAATCCTCGGGCTGGAGCCGGGCGCCGATAGCGCCGCGATCGAGCGCGCCTACAAAAAGCTGATCAAGCGCCATCATCCGGACCGCGACGGCGGCGACGCAGCCCGCGCCGCGGAGCTCAATCGCGCCTATCGGGAATTGCGGCGGCGGCAATCCGTCGCCGAGCCCTTGCTCATGGGCTCCGACCAGCCCCAGGCTTCCGGGGATGGCTGGGTCCGCGCGACTATGGGGATGGCAGCCTTGCTCGCCCTGCTCCTGCTCGCGGCCGGGCCGGTGACGGGCTGGGTCCACACTCACTTCGGCAAGCCCGGCCAGCCGGGGCAAGGCCGATTGTTTGCCAGCGCCGGTACCGGCGGCACGATGGACGGACCGCTGAACAATTCAACGTTGGAAAATGCCGTGCGCGCGGCCGCAGCCCTCTTCCGCAGCGGTAACGAAGCGGAATTGCTGAACCGGAGCCGGGAGTGTCACCGGACTTTACGCCTGCGCCCGAGCGGGGATCAGCTGGACCGCTGTGCGGCGTTCGACGATGCCGTGGTCGAGCTACAGAACAGGGAGCCGAGCTGGGACGGGGGGCCGTTTAGCCAGCCGGCCGTGACCAGGCGGCAGTGGGCTGCGGCCTTGATGATGTCCAACGACTATCTCGCGGTGGACGGCAGGCTCGACAGGATTCGATTGGGCGTCGAGCTTAGGCTCGCTTCGCACGAGCCGCCGAACGCGGATTAGTGCTGCCCGGTTTGCACGCCAGTGCCCGAAGTTGCCGGCGGGGCTTTTCCCAAAGGGGCTTGGTTCTCAGCGACCGTATCGCCTGAGAGCGTCCATTTCAGATTGTCCGACGCTTCGTACTTCTGGACATATTGTTCGTGCTTCGCCTCATCCGACGCCTTGCGGGCCGCGAGGTTGAAGCGAACTGCGACGCGCTTGTCCCCGCGCATCGACGGCGCGAGCTTGATGGGTTCGGCACCCGGGATATCCTTGATTGCCTGCGCAACGCTCGAAGAGGTGCCGGCAGTCAGGTGCGGCACCGACAACGCGGCCGTCCGCAGTGCGCGCGCGCTTGGCTCGCTGCCCGTATAGGTTTTGGAGAAAGCTGCGGGATTCCCCCAGCCGCCGGCCCACCGGTAGAAGATCTGCGCTCCGACGACCGCGTTCTTCGCAAGGGTCGAAGCCCAGTAAGGCACGACATAATCGGCATGATAATGCGTCGCGTAGCCGACCGGCGCATAGACCGCTCCTGCTAGCGCAGCTTGCGCGATGCGGTAGGCGCGGCTCCAGCCGTCGGCGCTGGGCTGGCGATAGAGCGAGCCGTCGCAGGTGAAGGTGAATTGGCAGCCTGTCGGCCGGGTCGAACCCTGGAATACGACGCCGCAGACCGAGCCGGGGAAAGCTGCGTGCCGAACGCGGTTGAGCACGACCTGTGCGACGGCGCGCTGGCCGTCGTCGTCCTGGCTTCCCGCCTCATAATAGACTGCGTTGGCGAGGCACTCGAGCGCCTGCGAACGGGCAGCCGCGCTGCCCTTGAAGACGAAGGGCTTGGCCGCGGGGTTGGGCCCGCTGGTCAACGGTATGTCCTGGTTCACCTGCACTGCCTGCTCGGGGGCAAGCTGACGGATGAGAAGCGGCGGCGGCGCCGGCGGAGCGACGCCTGAATCCCGAGCCGCGAGGTCCGGCGTCGACTGCGCCGCCGCGGCCAGCGCCGCTGCAGCTGCGGCGAACCCCAGCAAGCTCACGCCGATCGTCTCGCGCGGATGGGCGCGCGACAAGTAGGACACACGCGCCTTCACGCGCGCCGCACTCCGGCGCAACCCGTCGAGCGGGCGGGAGAGAGTCAGCGCTTCAGGCATGCGTTGGTGATATACCTCCGTAATACACTAATTTCAATTCCTGGGCCGCGGACCGGACCGGAACGACCCCGTTTCAGTCCATCTTAGCAATGGTTTCAATGGGATGATCCACGCTATTCCCATAACGAGATAGTATGGAGCCTGAACGAGAACAGGCCATATGCCGACGACAGGGGCGAGACTTGCGACGAATGCCGCCCACAGGACGATCAGAAGCATGATCAACACCAATCCGGCTAGCTTTCGAGAGGAGGGCTGCGTCATCCGGTAGCCATAGCGTGATCACAGGCAAAAGTCGTTTGCACCGTGCCGGTAGACTTTCTGACCCTCGACGATAGCATCTGCTCGTGGTGGGCGCCGATGATATGGTGAAGCGGCTAGCAGCGGCGTGGAATGCCGCCGGCGTCGAGCCTGGCGATACGCTTCTGCTTCACACGTCCGCCAAACGCCTTCTCCGCACCATTCTTCGCGAAGGGATAAAGCCCACACCCGAGCTTATTATCCGAAGTTTTTTGGAAGCGCTTGGGTCCCAAGGCACGCTGCTGCTTCCCTTGTTCAACTTCGATTTCGCTGCAGGGAAGCCTTTCGATATTCGCAGCTCGCCCAGCCAAATGGGGGTTGTGACAGAGGCTGGGCGGCTTTGGCCGGGCGCTGTCCGGACCGGTCACCCGATCTATTCCTTCGCCGTCATTGGTGCTGATGCGCCAGCCTTCGACCAGCTGGAAAATTTCAGTGGTTACGGGGAGGATTCGCCTTTCGGGATATTGCACCGCGGCAACGGCAAAATTGCTGCCCTGGACCTGCCCGACAACGGCAGCATGACCTACTATCATTATGTCGAAGAGGCATCTTCCGCCCCGTATCGTTATCACAAGACTTTCACCGCGCCTTACGTGGACTCGTTCGGCGATGAGCAGCTTCGCACCTTCGGTCTTTTCGTTCGGGACCTCGAGCAAGGCGTGGTTACGGATGTCGAACCCATGGGCATGATCTTGTGGGACAAGGGTCTGTATCGCGGCGAGCGGCCCGGTGAGGGCTTCGGGCTGAGAACGATTTCCGCACGCGCCATGTATGACGAGGTTCGATGCGTGATCGAGGAGGGCAGGGCGTTGGGGCTTCTTTATGCGATCGACCGCTGAGGACGTCGGCGCGTTCTGTCACGCGCTTGCCACCAGGCTCTTCCCGATCTGCCGAAGCATCACGGGCAATGGAGTGCGACAGACCCTTTCGATCCTCGAAGAACATCTTCCCCGG
Organism: Sphingomicrobium sp.; assembly: GCA_045811225.1. Taxonomy (GTDB): domain Bacteria; phylum Pseudomonadota; class Alphaproteobacteria; order Sphingomonadales; family Sphingomonadaceae; genus Sphingomicrobium. Next base: position 3,953 of record JBJMUK010000270.1, read on the forward strand.
CTTCAAGTTCACGAGGTCGCGTCGGGGAGCGCGGCTTTCGATTGGACCGTCCCGGCCGAATGGAACATTGACGAAGCCTATATCGAAGACGAGCAGGGACGCCGGATCGTCGATTTCGCGACCAGCAACCTCCATGTCGTCGGATATTCGGTGCCCGTCGATGAATGGATCGAGCTGGAAGATTTGCAGCTCCGTCTGCATTCGCTGCCGGAGCAGCCCGAAGCGATACCTTACGTCACCTCATATTATTCCCCTTATTGGGGCTTCTGTCTGTCCCAGGAGGCTAGGGGAAGTCTCGCTCCCGGGCGCTATCATGCCGTGATCCGGTCCGCCCTGGCGCCCGGCTCGCTCACCTATGGCGAACTGTTTCTACCGGGACGCGAAGACGAAGAGGTCCTAATCTCAACCTACGTCTGCCATCCGTCGCTCGCGAACAATGAATTGTCCGGCCCTGCGGTCGTGACGGCTTTGGCTCAATGGCTGATGGAAAAGGATCGCCGTTATTCCTACCGGTTCGTCTTCGTGCCCGAGACGATCGGCTCCATCGTCTACCTGAGCCGCAACCTTGAGCACCTCAAATCGAAGGTCATTG
>JBJMUK010000271.1:0-12145 GCA_045811225.1 Sphingomicrobium sp.
GCATCCTGCACACGCCGATGCGCTATCCCGCGAATTACGGCTTCATCCCTCACACGTTGGGAGACGACGGGGACCCGCTCGATTGCCTCGTGATGGCGCGGTGGCCGTTCATGCCCGGTTGTATCGTCCGGGCACGGCCCATTGCGGTGCTGTTCCTCGAAGACGAAGCAGGCGGCGATGAAAAGCTACTGGCTGTGCCCGAGGTGAAGACGTCGCCTTACTATGCCGACGTACATGAAGGCACCGACCTGCCCGGCATCGTGATGGAGCAGATCGGCCACTTCTTCACGCACTACAAGGACCTGGAGCCCGAGAAATGGACGCGGGTCGGCCATTGGGGCGGCCGTGACGATGCCTTCCGCGTGATCCGCGAAGGCATCGCACGCGCGCAGAAGGGCTAGCTGCCTGGGCGCGTAGCGCCCGTTCTTGCGCCGCCCCCTTGCCCGCCGCTGCTGCGGAAGAAACTGCGCGGCGGCAGGAACAGCTTCCTGATCGACAATCGAATTGTTCGTCCTTGCGGATCGAGCAGATCAGACTGGTAATTGACGGGAACGAAGCCGGCCGCATCGCGCACGCGCTGCTTGGCGTCGAAGATATTGTCCACGGAGAGGCGGACCTGCGTACCTCGCAGCCACGGATATTTCGTGACCAGATCAAAGCGTTCGCCTAGGTTAGCGAACAGATTGGCGTTCACCTTGGTTAACGGAGCGAAATCGAGCTCACCAGTCTCCCCGCCATTCACATGGCTGCCGTTCTGCCAGTTGATTGAGAATCGAGCCCCAAGGCCATTGTTGAAATAGCCGCCGTTGGCTTCGATCCGGTGGCGCGAGCGCCCGGAACCGGCATCTGCAACTTCTCCATCGAGATAATCGAGCACCGGAAGTCCGGGCGCGATCTTGACCTCGTCCTTCAGCAGCCAGGTGTGGAAGACCGAAAGCTGCAGCCGTCCGCCCTGACGTCCCCCGCCGAATGCTCCGCCCCCGCCAAACCCACGGCCACCTTGGCGGCCTTGCCAGCCCCCGCTGCCGGCGTTGCCGCGGCCTCCAGCATTGTTTCCGCTTCCGCCTGCCGGGAATGCAGGTACAGGCTGGCCGGACTGTTCCCGCTGACGGCGGAACTGATCAATCTGTGCCTGGGTCGGCCGCGCAGAACTGAGCGGCTTCGAGAAGTTGAACCCCCAGCGAAGCTCGTCCTTCGCGGAGCTGTCGAAATTGACTGGACGAAGATCCACGCTGACCAGATTGCCTTCCTGGTCGCGCAGGAACCGCTCCGGGAATGCCTCTTCGATCGCTTCCGTGGGTCCGGGGAAGCTTGAGATTGGATCCTTGGTTCGGGTGTGAACATAGTCCGCACGGATTTCGAGGTCGGTCTTGGACCAGGGCCGGACAGTCCCCCCAATCTTCATGACGCGCCGGACGTCCGACTCCAGGCTCGGATTGCCGCCGGTGATGGTTGTCACAAGCGTATCTTCTCCTCGCACGAAATCGTAGATCCGCGTTTCGGGAGTCGAGATCACCGGATTGCCCAACTGGGTCAGGCTGGGCGCACCCTCCTCACGAGTGTAGGACGCAATCAGGTTTACCCGCTCGACTGGCGACCAATAAGCTCCGGCACCAAGCACGCTCAGCGTTCCGAAGTCGCTGAGGTGCTCGACCTCAGCATTGCCGTTGATCGTCAGATTACCGATCGCCGAGAGTACCTCGTCGCGGCGTGCGATCGGAAGGTCCACGTTGACGGAGGAACTGAGTTCGTCGCGGCCGAGGTCGCTCCGAGTCACCACCCCGAACCGCTCCGACCGGCTTTCAAGATCGCTGGTATTGGCGCCAGCCTTGATCGTGACGTTGGCGGTTCCGGCAGGAAGCGTCAGCAGCGGGCCGTTCGCGACCAGGTCGAGCGCACCCGTATTACTGAACGACCGAGCGTGGTTCGTAGCCGCACCCAGGAGCTCTCGCTCCTGCTCCGTCGCTGTCCGCGATCGGCTGATGTCGTAGGTGCCCGTTGCCGACCAGCGCCACCGGTCCTTCTGCCCGTTCAGCGCGATACCCGCATGCCCCGAAACATTGTCGGTGTCCCGGCGAAGTGGTTCGCCAACCCGCTCGCGCGATGCTCCGAGCAAGGATCGGCCGTCGGAATATTCCACCTGACCGTCGAAGGTTGATGAGACATCTCCGAAGAGGGTGCGGTTGACGGTGCCGCCGCCGCGGACAAGCCGCCTCGACCCGATCAATGTGCGGAACTCACGCTGGTCTGTCTCGCCGGGTTCCGGCGGATCAATGTCGCGCTCACTTTCCAGCAACGGGCTTGCCCGCTCCGCGTGAACGTTCAACGTGGTGCGGCCATTCTCGCCAATCATGAGCCGTGTCAGGTCGGCTTTCTCTTCGGACTTGCCACCCTCGGTCGGTATCGCGCCTTCTGCTTGCGCAGTCGTGGACCGGAATCGCGGTCGCAGGACGATGTTCACCACCCGCTGGTCGGCGCGGTACCCATATTTCAGGGCGACTTCTTCCGGCAGGATATCCAGGCGCAAGATCGCCTCGGGCGGAAGGTCGCGGACTTCCCGAAAACCGGAGATGCGCTTGCCGTTAAGCAAAACGATCGGTCCGCCGCCATTCCGTCCCCGCGAACTCGCAGTCTGCGGCGCAATGGCATCCAGCAGTTCGGATACGGAGGTGGCACCATAGGCTCGGATATCGCGAGAGGTCAGCGTGTTCTCAGGGGGAATGTCGCCGATGACCGCATTCGGGTCGCGGCGCCCGATGACCACGATCTCCTCAGCGTCCGCATCGTCCGTGGCTACATCCTCCGCCGCTGGCTGCTGCGTCGTTGGGTCAACGGCAGCAGGCTGCACTGCGGGAGTCGCCGCCGTTGCCTCAACAGCCGCTGGGTCAGGTGCCGTCTGCGCCTCCGCAATCGCGGGCCAGCACAGGCCGGCAGTGGCAAGGAAGGAAGCGACGAGCTTAGGAGAATTCATCATTGGGCCCCGCTGGCAAGGCTCATCTGAACGCCGGATTACGCCTGTCGATCCTTCTGCGGGCCGCATCGCAGCAACGACGAACGAACTTGCAGGCGCCGCTGGCGAAGTGAAATCCAAGCTGTCATTGTCGTGACATCTTTCGCGGAGGCTTACGTGGTGGGAAGCAGAGTTGCGGCAATGGTCACCGCAGGGTTGTTGTCCGCCTGTTCGACTTACGCCGGCAGCTTCGCCGTCCCGTTGGAAACAGCGACCGTCCAGTCCGCTCCCACGGCTCGGCCTCCGGTGGGCCCGGCAGAAGCAGCGACCCGCGCTGCGGTGGACCGTGTCCTCAGGTTCGACCCTGCGATCGGATCGGTCATCGCGCTCGATCCAACTGCTCTGGACCAAGCCCGCGCGATCGACCGGTCACCGAAGCGCGGTCCGCTCGCCGGTCAGCCGGTGCTGATCAAGGACAATATTGAATCGGCCGGACCGCTTCCGACGACGGCGGGCAGCCTTGCTCTTGCGAATAACGTCACCAATCGCGACGCGCCCCTGGTTACGCGTCTTCGTGCCGCCGGCGCCATCATCCTCGGTAAAACCAACTTGAGCGAGTGGGCGAACATCCGCTCCTCCCACTCCATCTCAGGCTGGAGCGCTATCGGCGGGCAGACTCGCAATCCCTACGCGCTTGATCGCAATCCTTGCGGATCGTCGAGCGGCAGCGGTGCCGCCGTGGCCGCCGGGCTGGTGCGGTTCGCCATCGGCACGGAAACGGATGGGTCGGTCACCTGCCCTGCGGCTATCAACGGCATCGTCGGGCTGAAACCTACGGTTGGATTGGTCAGTCGGACTCACATCGTTCCCATAAGCGCCAGCCAGGACACTGCGGGCCCCATGACCATGAGCGTGTCCGAAGCGGCAGCCCTGTTGAACGTCATCGCCGGGAGCGATCCGGCAGATCCCGCCACTCGCGAGGCCGATGCGCACAAGAAAGACTATACGGCAGCCCTCGATTCTGCAGCGCTTCGCGGCAAGCGGCTGGGCGTGATGCGCTTCGCCGCGGGCTTCGGGACCGACCCAGCCTTCGAGCTGGCGCTTGCCACCCTTCACGCTCAAGGGGCCACGCTCGTCGAGATTAAGGAGTTTGACGACAAGCCGATCGGAGGGAATGAATTCGCGGTACTCTTGGCGGAACTGAAGTCCGGGATGGCGGACTATCTGAAATCGAGTCCAGCGCGGATCCCCGTGCGCACCCTCGCCGACATCATCGCGTTCAACAAGGCGCACGCGACAGACGAGATGAGCCTGTTCGGGCAGGACATTTTCGAAAAGGCCGAGGCCACCAAGGGGGCGACCGGTGCAGCGTATCGCAAGGCGCGCGAGACGAGCTTCCGCGCGGCCGGGCCGAATGGCATCGACCGCATGCTGAAGGAGCATAAGCTTGACGCGCTAATCGCACCGACGATGCCACCCGCGTGGAAGATCGATGCCGTGAATGGTGATCAGGTTTCGGGAGGCGGCACTGCCGGCACGTTGGCGGCCGTGGCCGGATACCCCCACCTGACCGTTCCGATGGGGCTCGTGAAGGGTCTGCCGGTCGGTCTGAGCTTCGTTGGCCCCAAATGGAGCGAGTCGCTCTTGCTGTCGCTTGGCTATGCATATGAGCAAGCGCGGTCACCGATTCCTCCGGCTCAGTTCCTGCCGTCGATCGAGGAAAGCCCGTCCGTCGGGGCGCTGCTTCAGCGCTATGGACAGAGACGGCCGGTCAGCCCGTAAACCTGAGCGCTGCGATCGCCGCGACGATGGCGAAAATGAGCAGAATGCGAAGGGTCGTTACCGGCTCTTGAAACCAGAGCATCCCAACGATCACCGTGCCGACGGCGCCGATTCCGCCCCAGACGGCGTAAGCGGTGCCCATGGGAATAGTCCGAGCCGCCAATTCCAACAGCCCCATGCTGATAGACACCGAAATCAGAAACACGATCGTCCACGGCAGATTCCGGAAGCCGTCCACGTACCGCAGCGACGTGGTGAAGCCCACCTCGAAGAGCCCGCCAACGATTAGGATCAGCCACGCCATCAGCCCGCTGCCTCGAGGGCAGGGCTAGCCTCTTCCGGCCGGCGCGCGGCAAGGATGCAACCGGCGACGATCAGGACCGCCCCAGACACGGTAAGCAACTCCAACGGTTCCCCGAAAACAAGCCAGCCGAACAACGCCGCCCACAGGAATGCCGTATATTCGGTCGTCGCCAGATAACTCGCCTCTGCCCGCGCATACGCCCAGGATAGCAGAAGCATCGACGCGAAGGCGAGCGCAGCTGCGAACGTTAGCCAGGGCCAGTGGGGTCCTTGCGGAACTTCGACGCCGGCAATCGGGAGGACCAAAAGGAGCACCGCCGATACTGTCAGGCTCTGGAAGAAGGCGATCTCCACTGGCTCGGCCAGCAGCGACTGCTGACGCATCAGGATGATGTTCATCGCATAGAGGGTGGCCGACGCGATGATGGCGAGGCTTCCGAGCAGCGCCTCATGCCCTAGTTCGGCCCGCGCCTGTCCGGCAAAAATGATCAGGATACCTGCGAAGGCGATGACCGAGCCCAGCACTGTCCGGCGGCCCACCTGCTCGTGCAGCAACAACGAGGCCAGGTAGAGCGCAACCAGTGGGGAGACGAACGCCAATGCGACGGCCTGTGCGATCGGCACACGCGCCAGCCCCCAGAAGAAGAGGAACCCCATGCCGGCAGACAGGACCCCGCGCATCACGTGGATCTTTAAAACCTCGCGCTTGGGCCAGGCGAGGCGTCTAACTCCGTAGACGGAGCCGGACATGACCAGGCCGATTAGGTTCCGCCAGAACATGGTGGCGAATGTGCCGATAGAGAGGACAAGGCCCTTCATCACCGCGTCCATTCCCGAGAACAAGGCGATGCCAAGCGTGCCGATCAGAAATGCAATTGTTGGGTTGTGTTGACGCGCCTTCATCGTTGCGCCTTAGCGACTGACCGCGCCTAGCGCAGCACCATCCTGTCGCCCTCGATGGAGACCGACCCGAACTCCGATAGGAAGCTCTGGCCAAGCAGCGAGAGGTCGCCACCTTCGATCACTGCTGCGCGGGCACCTCGGACTTCCTTGATGCCAAGGTTCACCCGGTCGAGCCACACGAACTGGCCGCGAAGTTCGCCGCCAGCGCCCATGCCGACCACCTCGTCCGAAGCTCCGAGGGGCACGGAAGCACGCCGCGCATCCTCGGCCGTGAGAGCGATCCCAGTCGCGCCTGTGTCCACGAGGAAGTGGACGGGCGTCCCGTTGACCTGCGCATCGGCATAGAAGTGGCCGTCGCTATTCCGATCGAGGGTAACGACCCCGGTCCCTAGATCCACCTTGGTTGCATCAACCTGATCACGCCGCGAGCTGTAGTCCCTTGGCGCCTGCAAGACCGAGTTAGAAGGCGAAGCCACGCGCATCCTGCTCGGCATTACCGAGCCGACGAAAACGCCTCCGAAGAGGATAATGAGCACCAGCTTTTGCACGGACGCAGCCTAGCGCCGGACGGTGAAGACTTTCTGAAAGCCCTAGTGGCTATCGCGCGGCAGGCCTTCGGTCTCGTTGATGCGCTGGTACTTGTCCGAGCCTTCCAGGATCGCCCCTGTTTCAAGCTGTCCGACCAAGGCTCGCTGAATTTCCTGCCAAGGCGTCTGCGACTTCGGATATTTGTATCCGCCCGCCGCTTCCAGCGCGCTGCGCCGCGCCGCCAGTTCATCATCCGCGACCAGCACGTCGGCGCTTCCCTTGCGGAGGTCGATGCGGACGCGGTCGCCCGTCCTGAGCAGCGCAAGCGTGCCACCTGCGGCGGCTTCCGGGGACGCGTTGAGAATCGAAGGCGATCCGGAGGTGCCCGACTGACGGCCATCGCCGATGCACGGCAGGGACGTCACGCCACTCTTGATGAGGTAATCGGGCGCCCGCATGTTCACGACCTCCGCTGCGCCAGGATAGCCGATCGGCCCGGCCCCCCGCATCACCAGCAGGGTGCGATCGGTGATCCCAAGCGCGGGATCGTCGATGCGATGGTGATAATCCTCGGGACCGTCGAACACGACCACCGGGCCTTCGAATGCATCGGGATCATTCGGGTCCGAAAGATAACGATCGCGGAATTCGGCCGAGATCACACTCGTCTTCATGACAGCGGAACTGAACAGGTTGCCACGCAGGACCATGAAGCCCGCTCGCGCCAGCAGAGGCTGATCGAATGGACGGATGACCTTCTCGTCCTCGATCGCGGCAGCGCGGCAATTGTCGCCGATCGTCTTGCCGTTCACCGTCTTCGCGTTTTCGCGGATCAAGTCATGTTCGATCAGCTGGCCGACCACTGCTGGAACGCCGCCGGCGCGGTAGAAGTCTTCGCCAAGATATTCACCGGCAGGCTGCAGGTTCACCAACAAGGGAACGTCGAGCCCTTCCTTCTGCCAATCGTCGATCTCCAGCTCCACGCCCATGTGGCGGGCGACCGCTGCAAGGTGGATCGGCGCGTTGGTGGATCCGCCGATGGCCGAGTTCACGACGATGGCGTTCAGAAATGCGTCGCGAGTCATGATGTCGGATGGCCGAAGATTTTCGTGAACCATGTCGACGATGCGAAGCCCCGTTCGATACGCGTTTTCCTGTCGATCACGGTACGGCGCAGGGATTGCCGCTGAACCCGGCAGCGACATGCCCATCGCTTCGGTGAGGCTGTTCATCGTCGTCGCAGTGCCCATCGTGTTGCACCAACCCGTAGACGGGGCGGAGGACGCAACGAGGCGGATGAACTCGGCATCATCGATCTCGCCGGCCGCAAGCATCTGCCGCGCCTTCCATATGATCGTGCCGGAGCCGGTGCGCTCGCCCTTGTGCCAGCCATTCAGCATCGGACCCACGGACAAAGCGATGGCAGGAATATTCACGGTCGCCGCGCCCATGAGACAGGCGGGAGTGGTCTTGTCGCAACCAATGGTCAGCACAACGCCGTCGATCGGATAGCCGAACAGGCATTCCACCAGCGTCAGGTAGGAGAGGTTGCGGTCCAGGCCCGGCGTCGGCCGTTTGCCTGTCTCCTGGATGTTATGGATCGGGAATTCGAGCGCGATGCCCCCCGCCTCGCGAATGCCTTCCCGAACGCGCTGCGCAAGCACCAGGTGGTGGCGGTTGCACGGCGACAGGTCGCTTCCTGTCTGCGCAATGCCGATAATCGGCTTTCCGCTTCGCAGCTCTTCAATCGTCAGGCCGTAGTTCAGGTAACGCTCGAGGTAGAGCGCCGTCATGTCGACGTTGTCGGGATTGTCGAACCATGCGCGGGAGCGGAGTTTTGAGGAGTCGGTCATGTGGCGAAGCCGCTATTATCAATCGGCCGCGCTTGCAACGCATGCGGACGCATTTGTACGACTTTTAGTCGGGGCGATAGGTGCGTGGTCAAAGATCGGGCCTGACCAGCGCTCCGTAGACCTGTGGACGCGCCATGTTGTTGGGGTGATCCGGTTCCCAGTAGTCGAGGCGCTGAACCATGCCCACGAAGATGACGTCGTTGGTGGGGTCGATCCAGAACCAGGTCCCCGCGGCACCGCCCCAGGCGAATGTACCCTTGCCCGCCAGGCTGCCGGCCGCGGCAGGATCGTTCAGCACTTCGAAGTCGAGGCCGAAAGAACGCGCGCCGCTGAAGCCGCCCGCACCCTTGTCGAGTGCTTCTTTCGGCTCATGATTGGTCGCCATCAGCGCGACGCTGGCCGGCGACAGGATGCGCGCGCCATGCAACTCGCCACCGTTGAGCAGCATCTGGCAGAAGCGGGCGTAATCCATGGTCGTTGAATAGAGGCCGGCTCCTCCAGACTCCAAACCCGCGGGCTTAGTGGGGTCGACCATCGGCCAGCCGAAAACCGTGGTTGCATCCTGCAACCGCCCGGCCTTCACACCATTATACAATCCGGCGAGCCGTGCGCGCTTCTGGCCGGGAACATGAAAACCGGTGTCTACCATCTTGAGGGGGCCGAAGATCCGCTGCTGCAGGAAATCGCCAAACTTCTGCCCGGAAATGCGCTCGACCAGGGCGCCCTGAATGTCGACTGCGATCGAATATTGGAAGCTCGTGCCCGGCTGATAGACCAGCGGCAGTTTGGACGCCCGGCGGATGAACTCATCCATGTTCGGTGCCTGCAGCGCAGCATTCGCCCGATAGACCTTGTCGGCCGGGCTGTCGGCGGAAAGGCCGTAGCCATAGCCTGCCGTGTGGCTCATCAGCTCCCGGATCGTCGGCGGCCGTTTGGCGTCTTCCAGAACCGGGTCGCCCGATTCATCGACGCCGGTCATCACCTTCAAGTCCTTGAATTCGGGGAGAAACCGGGTGATCGGATCGTCCAGGCGGAACTTGCCTTCTTCAAGAAGGATCATCAGCGCCACACCTGTGACGGGCTTTGTCATCGAATAGATACGGAAGATTGTATCCGCACGCATCGGCGGTCCACCCACGCTCATGCGGCCGTAGGTCTTGGACTCAACGATCTTGCCGTGGCGTGCGACCAGCGTCGTCAACCCGGCGAACTTGCCGTCGTCGACGAACTTTTGGACATAATCTTCCATCTTCCGCAGGCGCTGACTGTCAAAACCAACGTCTTCCGCACGCGACGCTGGGACGAGCGGATGCGAGACGAAACGGGGGTACTGCAGTGCCGGGAGCTCAGCATAGGCAGCGCCACTTCCGCCGACTGTGGTCAAGAGCAGCAGCACGGCCGTGAGACGCAAGCTGAAGTTCGTCATCCCGATCATTCCTGAACATAGGCGAGGCCCTTCAGCCCGCTCTGTTTGCCATTGAGATTCTCGACGAGGACAGCGACGCTCCGCTCGCCCTCGCCCGGAGGGAGCGGGACCGAGAAGCGCCCCGGCGCGGGATCTGCCTTCACGCCCACTTTCTTGCCGCTGACCCACACCTCCGCAGGTCCGACCAGTTCTGCGAAGACGAGCGTGCCGCCCTTCTGCCGAACCGACTTGCGCGGCGTGAACTTGCCACGGAACAGCGTCCAGCGCCCTGCCCCATTTGGTTGGATCTCGCCGACGTTCACCCAGGTCCAACTGTTCATGTCATTGTCGGCAATGACGAGGTTCGGGTCGAGCGGTCGATCGCTTGCCGGCGACTGGCGCAAGCCCTGCAGTATGAGAAGAGGCTTGCCTCCCGCTATCTGCGGGCGCGGGCTTGCGGCGAGTTTTCGAACGCTCGACCGTGCCGCCTTCAAACCGGGAGACGTAGCGGTCAGCACTAACGGCACCGCTCTGGCATCGGCCTGTACGATCACTTGTGCCAGCCCGTTGAACAGGCTCCGGCGTCCGCCTTTTTCCGGTTCGTGGCTGTTGGGGTCGCCGTTTCCGAGGCCAATGATCGTGCCGCCGGAAATAGCGAACTCAACCGGCAGATTGGCTGTGGGAACATGACGGCCCTTCGCGTCGACGGCATCGACTGTGAATGGCTGCGCGTCTTCCCCATCGGCGGCCAGGGCCGCCCGGTCCGGCGTGAGGCGCAACGCGATTGGCGCTCCCGTGGTCTCCACCGCCGCTCGTGCAATCTCTCGACCGCCCCGATAGCCGATCGCTTCGAGCCGGCCGGGCGCATAAGGCACTTCCCACGTCGGCATCACGAAGCGGTCGACAGACTGCTCCCGGATCGGACGGCCATTCAGCAGCAACTGCACCCTGTCGAGGTTGGTAAGCGCCATCACCTTGATGGGCTCACCCTCCCGGCCTGCCCAATTCCAGTGCGGGACGAGATCGAGGAGCGGCGGGTCATCCACCCACTGCGCACGGTGCAGGTAGAAGGACATCTTAGGGAAACCGCACAGGTCCATGATGCCGAAGAAGCTGGACTGGGTAGGCCATTCAAATGGCGTGGGCTCGCCATGATAGTCGAAGCCGGTCCACACGAAGGTCCCCGCCACGAATGGCCGGGTCGCTACATTCTTCCACGATTCACGGTGGGTTTCGCCCCAGTCGGCAGCATTGTTATCGTACGAGCCCATGACATGGCGCACCCGATCGTTCTCATAGGCGCCGCGAGTCATGAAACTGCTCGTGTCTTCCGAGCTCGTCATGGGCTTGGTCGGGTTTTCCCCATGGAAGCGGTCGAAGATGTTCTGCTGGTAGTTAAAGCCGACCACATCGACGGCCTGGCTGACGTTTCGGTCGCTGAACATGCCGCTGTTCATGGCCGCCGTTACGGGGCGCTGATCGTCAAGCTCCTTGACCGCATCGACCATCCGGCGAACCATCTCGTAGCCTTGTGGCGTGCCTTGCATCGGTTCTTCGTTGAATACCGACCACAGGATGACGCTGGGCCGATTACGATCGCGCCGGACGAGCCAGGTTAGCTGGCTCATATAATCCGGGCTGACGTTGAACAGTCGGTTCTCGTCCATGACCAGGATGCCCAGCCGGTCGCACATGTCGAGCACTTCCACCGGAGGCGCGTTGTGCGCGAAGCGGATGGCGTTGCTGCCGAGCTGCTTCAGCCGGCGGATGCGCCATTCCCACATCGTGTCCGGCACCGCCACGCCGACGCCCGCATGATCCTGGTGATTGCAGGTGCCTTTCAGCTTTAGCGGCTGCCCGTTGAGGAAGAAGCCCTTCTCGGCATCGAAGCGGATCGTCCGGAAGCCGATTTGCAAACGCCGTTCGTCAACCTGCTTGCCGTCGCGGAAGAGACGAGTGACCAGAGTGTAGAGATTGGGGCTGTCAACGGACCACAGCTGCGGATCCGCTACGCTCAGCTGCGTACGAGCATCGGACTGGTCGAGCGGCGTGACGGTTGCGCTCCCCTTCCCAGTGGCGATCGTACGGCCGGCGGGGTCGCTGAGCACCGCCTCGATCTCGACCGGTGTCTGCCGTTCGCCAATGTTGTTGAGGGTAGCGATGACCGGCACCGTCCAGCCCGCGGCCCCCAGGCGCGGGTCGGCGTAGATGCCGTCGCTGATGATGTGAACGGGATCGCGTTTGACGACCCACACGTGCCGGTAGATGCCAGCGCCTTCGTACCACCAGCCTTCCATCTTGTCGGCGTCGACGCGGACCACGATCGAGTTCAGGTGATCGCCGAAGCGCGCGGTCGGGGTCAGGTCGATGTAGAGCGAATTATACCCGCTCCAATTGTGCGCGACGACCGATCCGTTGAAC
>JBJMUK010000272.1:0-6822 GCA_045811225.1 Sphingomicrobium sp.
TCGAAGTGCATCACGACCCGACGCATGCATGGTCGGATGGCGCGCAGTCGCTTTACCCGGCGCAATTACAGGAGCTGTCGGACCGCCTCCGCATGCTCATGCCGGCCGTTGGGCGCGATTTCGCATGATGCGCACCCCGTCCCTGAAGTCGGGCGAAGCGATGGCGCTGTATCGGCAGCTGTCCGGCAGCCATGACCCGCTCACGCTCTACCGGCAGTTGAGCGGGGGCAGACCGGACAACCTGCTGTTCGAGGCCGCTGGCGGGGTGGCAATTATCATGCCCTCGGCGGCCGTGCGGGTGACGTGCCGCTCCGGCGAGGTCCTGGTGTCCGCCCTTGGCGAAGGCGGTCCCAACGTGATCGACGCTCTGTCGACGAAGCTCGCCCAATTCGTGACTGAACAAAGCGACCGCGAACTCCGCCTGAGGTTCGCCCGCAGCACGAGTTCGGACCTTGAGGAGCGGCTGCTCGCTCCCTCACCGCTGGACGTGCTGCGGGCACTGACGCGGTTTCCGTCCATGTCACCTGAGGAGAAGTTCACGCTCTTCTGCGGCGGGGTAGTGTCGTTTGACCACGTGGACCTGTTCGAGGAATTGCCGCAGCCCGCGTCCGATCCGCTCGGCTACCCTGACTTTGAATTCTGGCTGGCCGACGCGCTGGTGATCGTTGAGTCGACTGGTAAGGCCCGTCTCCTCTCGACCTTCTTCGGTAGCGATGAGCCGGACCGCGCGACCCGCGCCTATCACTCTGCGGTGGCGCGGCTGGACGATCTCTATGAGGGCTGCAACCAGCCGGCCCGTGAGCGGCGCGAGCTGCGGACAGAAGCGAACGAGCTGAAGCCGGTGCCGGACCTCTCTGACGAGGATTACGCAGCGCTGGTTGTGCGCGTGAAGGAAAATATCGCCGCGGGCGACGTCTATCAGATCGTGCCGTCGCGCACCTTTCGGGTGCCCTGCGCCGATGCGCTTGCCGCTTATGCCCGACAGCGGGTGAGCGATCCGTCGCCCTACATGTTCTTCGTGTCCGGCGAGGAGCACATCCTGTTCGGCGCATCGCCGGAGACGTCGGTGAAAGTGTGGCGCGACCAGGGCGCTTCGATCGTGGAGGTGAAGCCGATCGCCGGAACGCGGCGGCGCGGTTCTACGCCGGACGAAGACGACCGCCTGGAAGCCGATTTGCGACTCGATGCCAAGGAAGGCGCGGAGCACATCATGCTCGTCGACCTCGCCCGCAACGATGTCGCACGCGTCAGTGCGCCGGGAACGCGCCGGGTCGCGAGGCTGCTGACCGTGGAGCGCTACGCCCGGGTCATGCACATGGTGTCATCGGTAACTGGTGAACTCGCACCCGGCCTCGACTGTCTGGACGCACTTCAGGCCTGCCTGAACGTGGGCACCTTGTCCGGCGCACCGAAGTTGCGCGCGACGGAGCTGTTGCGCGAATATGAGGCTACCAAGCGCGGCCCTTACGGCGGCGCAGTCGGCTGGCTTTCGGGCACCGGAGAGATGGACACCGGCGTCATCATCCGGTCGGCCGTGGTCAAGGACGGCAATGCCTATGTGCGTGCGGGCGCCGGAGTCGTGCACGATTCCGACCCCGCTGCCGAAGCCGAAGAAACGAAGGTAAAGGCGTCCGCGGTGCTCGCAGCCCTTTGCGGAGATTAGATCATGTCCGACAACATCCTGCTGCTCGACAATCGCGACAGCTTCACCTTCAATCTCGTTGAATGCTTCCGGCTGATGGGCAAGGACGTGAAGGTCGTTCGTAACGACATCGCTGCGGACGATGCGCTGGCCCTTGCGAAGGAGCAGCGCGCAATGATTGTCCTCTCTCCGGGACCCGGGCGCCCTGAGGATGCGGGCTGCATGATCGAACTGATCGGTAAGGCGAAGGGGGAGGTGCCAACGCTCGGCGTTTGCCTGGGGCACCAGGCGATCGTTCATGAGGCAGGCGGCCCCGTCACTCGGGCGAGCGAGACCGTGCATGGCAAGAGCTGGGTAATGAAGCATGACGGTCAGGGGGCGTTCGCATCGGTGCCCAATCCACTGCGTGTTGGACGCTATCACTCGCTTTGTACGAAGGAAGTGCCCGATCGCTTCACGGTGCATGCGTGGATCGACGGGATGGCGATGGCGATCAGCGATCGAGCCGCAAAGCAATATGCTGTGCAGTTCCACCCGGAATCGGTGCTTACGCCCCGGGGCGATACGCTGCTGAAGGCGATCGTGGACGACCTGGCGGCGGGCTGAGGCGCTCAGTTGATCAAAAATCTATTGAGCAATCGCGGGTTCTCGTGGACGCTGAGGCCACTTTGGCAGGTCAACGAGGCTGAATGTCCAGGATAAGAACTCTTCTGCTTCCGATAGCGGTTATTGCCTCGCCCGGATCGGCCATGCCGCCGCCTGTGCCGGTCGCGCCGCTTGTGCTGCAGGTTGGGAAGAGCGCGGATCTCGAAACGTCGGTCGCAGAATTGGTCGAAATTCTGGGCGAGAAAGGCTTTTACGCGCTGGAAGCATCCCGGCCCGACCGTCGTTCGGTGGCCGCATGCCTAACTGAGCAAGAGGGAATGGTGGAGTGTGTGGCGAAGGCGCTGTCTTCGACTGTATCAAGCGAAAATGCTGTCGTTCTAATCGTGTACTCGGAAGTGAAACCGGACGTCGTCCGCATGCTCTGCATTGGGCGTGACGCCAAGCGAGCAAGTGAAAAGCTGCTGCGGCTTTCCGATGCCCTCCGCGAAGACGCGCCCAACATGATGGCCGAACGGGCGGAACTTGCATCCTGCATGATCGGCGCTCTGCACGCCTGGTGACAGCCCTCTCAGGCCGCCAACAACCGCGGCCGTAACATCGCCAAGGCTTCACTGACGGTTCGGCAATCCTCGATGCCATCTTCCGGGATATGGATGTCGAATTCTTCCTCGAACCGCATGGTGAGGGAGACCATGTCGAGACTGTCGGCGCCGAGCGCGACAAAATCCGCATCGTCGGTCACGGCCGATGCGGAGATTCCAAGATGGTCTGCGATTATCGAACGAATGCGCTGATCATCCATCGTGCTGATCCTTGATTCGAAGAAGGGGAGGCGTTGCGGCCTCCCCTTCCGGTTACTCAGTAATTGTAGGCACGTTCGCCATGCTCGTTGATGTCGAGGCCTTCGCGTTCGACGTCCGCCGACGGGCGAAGCCCGATCGTCTTGTCGAGTGCGAAGAACAGGATCCAGGAGACCGCGCCAGACCAAAGCAGGGTGACCCCAACAGCCTTGAGCTGCGTAATCACCTGGCCGGCCATGTCGTAAACGCCTGGCTTGGCGACTGCCGCGGTGTAGTCGATCCAGCCCTGACCACCCAACGCCGGATCGGCAACGATGCCCGTGGCAATGGCGCCAACGATGCCGCCGACGCAGTGGACGCCGAAGACATCGAGGCTGTCGTCATAGTTGAGCTTGTTCTTCACCGTCGTGACGAAGAAGAAGCAGACGACCGACGCCACGGCGCCAAGCACGATCGAAGTCACCGGAGCGCCGAAGCCCGATGCCGGAGTGATCGCGACAAGCCCCGCGACCGCACCCGTTGCCGCGCCCAGGAGCGAAGGCTTGCCGTGTACGATCTGCTCGATCAGTGCCCAGGTCAGTGCCGCCGCCGCAGTCGCAACGAAGGTGTTGATAAAGGCGACTGCCGTGACGCCATTGGCTTCAAGGTTGGAACCAGCGTTGAAGCCGAACCAGCCCACCCACAGCAGTGAGGCACCGATCATGGTCATCACCAGCGAGTGCGGCGGCATTGGTTCGGCCTTGAATCCGATCCGCTTGCCGAGCACCAGGCAGCCCATCAGCCCGGCGATGCCGGCGTTGATGTGCACCACGGTACCGCCCGCGAAGTCGAGCGCGCCCTTGCCCCACAGATAGCCATAATCGGTCGGAGCCGCGGGCAGGAAATCCGGGCCCGCCCAGTACCAGACCATGTGCGCGATCGGGAAATAGACGATCGTCAGCCAGATCACGATGAACAGCATCAACGGCCAGAACTTAACGCGCTCAGCGAAGGCGCCCACGATCAGGGCCGGAGTGATGCACGCGAAGGTCATCTGGAAGACGACGAACGCATATTCCGGAATGTAGACGCCGTTGGAGAAGGTGGCCGCAAGTGTTGTGCCGTCGACGCCCTTCAGGAAAGCCTTGCTCAGCCCGCCAACGAACGGATTGCCGGATGTGAAGGCAAGGCTGTAGCCCCAGCCGACCCACACCAAGGCCGCAATCGAGACGATCGCAAGCACCTGCATGAGCAGGCTGAGCATGTTCTTGGTACGGACAAGGCCGCCGTAGAAGAGGGCGAGCGCAGGGACCGACATCATCAGCACCAGCGCTGACGATATAAGCATCCAGGCGGTGTCGCCCTTGTTGACCATCTCCGCCGTAGGCGTGAATGGAGCTGCTGCTGGAGCAGCAGCAGCAGCAGCTGCGTCTTGCGCCCAGGCGGGCATCGCGGCGAATGCCACGAGGCCTGCGGTGGCGAGACCGCCGCAGATTGTCTTAGAGAGTTTCATTGTTCCCCCTCCTTCTCAAAGCGCATCGTCGTCGGCGTCGCCGGTACGAATTCGCACCGCCTGGCTGACGTCGAGGACGAAGATCTTGCCGTCGCCGATGGCGCCGGTGCGGGCAGCGGCCTGGATGGTTTCAACCACCCCGGCAGCTTCCCCGTCCGACGTCACGACTTCCAGACGAAGCTTCGGGACGAAGCTCGTCGTATATTCGGCACCACGATAGATTTCGGTGTGGCCCTTTTGCCGGCCAAAGCCGCTCGCTTCGGAGACGGTCATGCCTTGCACGCCCGCGCCGGCCAGTGCGTCGCGCACTTCCTCCAGCTTGAACGGCTTGATGATGGCAACGATCATTTTCATGGGACAATCCTCCCCTTGTCGTTGGTTAGAACGCGACGCCTACCGAGGCGACGACGCCGGCCTTGCTGATGTTGTGACCAGTGATCGGCGAGTAGAGGCTCTTGTTGGTGTCGACGTAGCTGAGACCGAAAGTGAGCGCCTTCCAGGTGTAGGCAGCTCCGAGGCTCCAGTCAGTGTAACCCTTGCCGATCGTCAGGTAGCTAGGGCCGAAGCTGTGGCCGAGGTGAGCGGTGAGGGCGAGCGGAACGCCCGGAATGGCGCCCGAAAGGTCACCGGCGAGGTACAGATTGTCTTCCTTGCCCGAACCGATGCTCAGCGCGTTCTGCTCAGGAGCATAAGCGGCGCTCACCTTGGCCGTAACGGCACCGAAGCTGTGCGCGACGGAGATATAGGGCTCGAAGAAGTCGCTGTCGTAACCTGGGAAGATTTCTTCGGCGCCCGGATAATAATAGTAGAGGACGCCGCCATCGATCGTCGTGCTGCCGAATGTCTTCTTGTAGCCGACGATAAAGTCGATTTCCTGATCCGAGAAGCCAGCGACGTAATCGTCGATGGAGGAGCCCCAAACGGTCGCGTAGAAACCGGAGGAATGGGACACGCTCATCGTCCCTTGCACCGCCAGGCTCTTGTCCGTCTGCGAAATACCGCGGAAGCGGTAATCGGATACAAGGGTCGCCCCGCCGTTGATCGTGAAGTCGCTTGCAGGCGCTTCGGGAGCGGCTGCCACTTCAGTTGCAGCAGCGGCATCTTGCGCGGCGGCAGGCACGGCATAGGCCGTGGCCAGAAGCGCAATGGTGCAGAACCTAGTCGTGATCTTCATTTGGGGTCCCCCGAGTGTTACCAAATGGGATCCCACAGATCGGCAAAGCCCCCGGCAGGATTCCCTGCGGGCATAGTGCATAGCCATGCTGCATTGCACAACGGCACCACGCCGTTCTGTCAACAATTCACACGTTTTGTGAGATTCTCACGCTGTTGCAGTGCAGCACGCCAATTGACAGCCACTGCAGCATCGGGATCCCGTCTGCGAATCAGCCGGAGTTGCGCAGCGCCGTCGCGATCGCGTTGATCGACAGGTGGATGCCTTCCTGGATCCGGGGATCCTTCTCTCCCGCCCGATGCCGCTTCAGCAATTCGACCTGCAGGCGGTTCAGTGGCTCGACATAGGGCAGTCGGAGGCGAACCGATTGGTCCAGCGCCGGACTCTTTTCGAGAAGCCAGGACTGATCCGTCAATTCGAGGATCACGTCTCGGGTCTTGCTCCATCCGTGGCGGATGCGGTCGAACAGGCCGATCCGCAGGTCCTTGTCGGTGACGAGTTCCGTGTAGGCCGACGCGATGTCCATGTCGGACTTGGCGAGCACCATCTCCAGATTGTTGATGGTGGTCCGGAAGAACGGCCAATTCTCGTAAAGCTCATGAAGCGCCGCACGATCGGCGTTCTGGAGTGCATGGCCGACACCGTACCAACCGGGGAGCATCACGCGGGCCTGCGACCAGCTGAACACCCAAGGGATGGCGCGAAGGTCTTCGATGCGATCCGACTTTGTCCGGCTCGCCGGGCGTGATCCGATCTTCAGCTCTGCAATCTCCGCGATCGGAGTCATCTGGCGGAAGAATTCGACAAAGCCAGGCGTGTCGTAAACCAGTTCGCGATACGTGGCGCGTGCATGGTCGGAGATTGTCGCCATCGTCGCATAGAAGCGCTCGCGCCGTCGGGGCGAGCGATGTTCCAGGCTGGCAAGCAACGTCGCCGACGCAATGGCTTCCAGATTTGCCGCTGCGGACTCGCGCGTTCCGTATTTCGCGCCGATCACTTCGCCTTGCTCAGTGATGCGAATGCGGCCCTGCACCGTGCCGTTTGGCTGGGCGCGGATGGCTGAGAAGCTGGAGCCGCCGCCGCGTCCGACCGCTCCGCCGCGGCCGTG